>NZ_JACNAC010000009.1:0-151991 GCF_017349775.1 Pseudomonas sp. GW460-12-10-14-TSB1 | reverse complement strand
GGCCTGCCCCAATTGACTGGAGCGCTATCGATGTCCTCCTCACCCCAACCCACCTGGCCGGACGGGCATCAGGCCTGCCTGGCCCTGGCCTTCGACCTCGACGGCCCGACCGGCGACGCCATGCTCGACGGCTCGATCTGGCACAAGCCGGAATACTTCGGCTTTGGCGGCTACGGTCCCTATCGGGCCCTGCCGCGCTTGCTCGACCTGCTCGATGCCTTCCAGATCCCGACCACCTTCTTCGTCCCGGCCTGGGTGGTGGAGAACTGGCCCAGGCAATGCCAGGCGATCGTCGAACGCGGGCACGAGGTGGCCTACCACGGCTACCAGCATGAGTCCTTCTATGCCCTGCCGCTGGAGCAGCAGAAAGCGGTCATGGCCAAATCCCGCGAGGTGTTCTGGAAGCACCTGAATATCCGCGCCGAAGGTTTCCGTACCCCCTCGGGCGACTGGCGGGCCGAAACCCCGGCCATGCTGGTGGAAGCCGGCGTCACTTACTCCAGCAGCATGCGCGGCGACGACCGCCCGTACCTGGTCCGGGTCCCGGGCCATGCCACGCCGCTGGTGGAGATCCCCGGACGCTGGGAAATGGACGACTACGCCTCCATCGCCTACACCCGCGCCCCCGATTTCCCCTCGGGCCTGGACCGCACCGCCAGCTACGAGCTGACCCTGGACAACTGGCGCCGCGAGTACGACGGCGCCATGGATGAAGGCCTGTGCCAGACCACCCTGTTCCACCCCAAGATCACCGGCAAGCCCGGGCGCATCCTGCTGCTGGAGCGCCTGTTCGAACATATGCGCCAGCGCCAGGACGTGTGGTTCGCCACCTGCCGCGACGTCGCCCGCTGGTGGCTCAAGGAGCATCACCATGGCTGAACCCCAGGTATGGCCCCAGGGCTACCGCTGCGCCGTGGCGGTGACCGTCGACTACAACGACATCCACGGCATCCTCACCCAGGCCCCGGAAGTGGCCGGGCGCGACAAGACCCTGTCGGTCTGGCGCTATGGCAGCCAGCGTGGCGTCGAACGCCTGCTGGCGCTGCTCGACGAACTGCGGGTGCCCGCCACCTGGTTCGTTCCGGGGATAGTGGCCGAGGAAAACCCCGGGCATGTGCGGGCGATCCAGGCCGCCGGGCATGAAATCGCCTGCGCCGGTTATCGCCACGCCAACTACGACCGCTTGAGCCTGGCCGAACAGCAGCTGGAACTGCAACGCGGTTGCCAGGCCCTGGCCGACCTCACCGGGCAGCGCCCCAGGGGCTTTCGCACTCCGGCTGGCAACTGGGCCCCGGGGTTTGTCGAGGCGCTGCATGGGCAAGGCATTCGCTGGTCGTCGTCCTGGCGCGGCGATGACCTGCCCTTCCCCCACCCGACCCGGCCGCAAGTGATAGAGCTGCCCCTGCACTACGAGCTGGAAGACGAACCCTACTTCGCCTTCAACCTCAGCCCGGCGGTCCCGCCGGGGCAATCGCGGATCGCCTCCTACAGCCACACCCTGGGCAACCTGCAACTGGACTTCGCCGGCTTCCACCGCTTCGGCCTGCTCTACGTGCTGCGCCTGCACCCGGAGATCATCGCCACCCCAGGGCGCATCGGTTTGCTGCGCGAGCTGTTGCAAGGCATCCAGCAGCATGAGGATGCATGGGTCGCCCGCGCCGGCGAGATCGCCCAGTGGTGGACGGAACGCGCGCAACCGCTGGCGGAGGATCACCCCGCGGCGATTTATGAACGTCACTATCGGGCCTACCTGCCATGACCGATCGTTTGCAACGCCTGGCGCAATTCTGCGTCGACACCCGTTTCGAAGACCTGCCCCCGGCCCTCGTGGCCCGGGCCACCCGGCATATCCTCGACACCTTTGGCGCCGCGCTGGCCGGGGCGCACAGCGAAGTCGCCATAGCTGCGCGACAGGCCCTCGGCGACGAAGTCGGCCACAGCCGGGTATGGGGCACCGACCTGAGCGCCAGCGCCACCCAGGCGGCCTTGCTCAACGGCATCGCCACCCATGCCCTGGAGCTGGACGACACCGGCGGCTGCGACCATTCCGGGGCGGTGGTGCTGCCGGCGGTGATGGCCGCCGTCGGCCTGCGGGACACCGCACTCAGCGGCCGCGAACTGATCACCGCGGTGGTCATGGGTTACGAAGTCGGGCGCCGGGTGCTGGAAGCCTGTGGCGGTTATTCCGCCCACAACGGCGCCGGCTGGCATTCCACCGCCACCTGCGGGGTGTTCGGCGCGGCCGCCGCTTGCGGCCGGGTGCTCGGCCTCGATGCCCGGCAGATGCGCTCGGCCCTGGGCCTGGCCGGCAGTTTCAGCGGCGGGCTCTGGGCCTTTATTCATGACGGCTCGCACAGCAAGAAACTGCACAGCGGCCGGGCGGCCGAAGGCGGTCTGCTGGCCGCCCGTCTTGCCCGGCAAGGCGTGACCGGGCCGGGCCAGCTGTTCGAGGAGGTCTGGGGCGGCTTCCTCAAGACCCTGGCCGGCAGCGATGCGATCCCCCAGGCCCTGGACGAAAACCTGGGCCTGGTGTGGAAGCTCGCACGCTGCTCGATCAAGCCTTATGCCTCCTGCCGGGGCACCCACTCGGCCATCGATGCCCTGGGCCTGTTGCTCGAACAACTGCAGGTGACGGCGGATCAGGTGGAAGACATTCAGGTGTCCCTCTGCGCCTTCCTCGACGGCATGTGCGGCAGTCGCGACATCGACTCCCTGGCCGCCGCGCAGATGAGCCTGCCCTACGCCCTGGCGGCGCGCCTGGTGCATGGCCATGCCGGGCTGGATGCCTATGATCGCCAGTGCCGCGAAACACCGCGGATCGCCAGCGCCATGGCACGGATCCGCCTTGAAGTGGACCCGCAACTGTCAGAGGATGGTGAGCCCGTGGTGACCCTGCGTACCCGTGACGGGCGCCTGGCCAGCCTGTGCGTCGAGGTGCCGTTGGGCGCGCCGGGCAACCCGCTCGGCGATCAGGCGTTGCAAGAAAAGTTTCTCAGCCTGGCGACCCGGGTGCTGCCAGCCGAACGGGCCGGCGAATTGCTGCAACAGTTGTGGCGGCTGGCGGATATGGAATCCGTCGCCGTGCTGGACCGCTGGCTCCAACCATAGGCCTCCCATAGCCCACTCAGACAACAAGGACTCGTGCACCACCGTGGCCACTTATTCGCTGGTTATCCGCCGCCTGATGATCTGCTCGCTGACCATTGTCGTCAGTCGCGCCATCACCAGTCCCCTGCTCACCCTGTTCCTCAGCGAAAAACTCAGCCTCGATCAGCAGGACGTCGGCCTGCTGCTGGGGATCGCGGTGTTCATCGCCACCCTGCTCGCGCTGTATGGCGGCTACATTCTCGATCGCCTGGACAAGCGCCGGCTGCTGATCCTGACCATGCTCTCCAGCGGCATCGGTTTTGTGCTGCTGACCTTCGCCCACAACCTCTACCTGACCACCGCGATCCTGGTGATCACCGAAACCGCCTCGGCGCTGTTCCTGATCGGCTCCAAGGCGATCATCAGTGAAAACCTGCCGGTGAGTCAGCGCGCCAGGGTGTTCTCCCTGCGCTACACCCTGACCAATATCGGCTACGCCACCGGCCCCATGCTCGGCGTGGTGATCGCCGGGCACTTGCCGTTGGCGCCGTTCCTGATCGCCGGCGCCATCGCCCTTCTCAGCACCCTGCTGATGCGCGGCATTCCAGCGACCCCGGGGCTGCCTTCTCTGAGCAAGCCGCAGAGTTTCCTCGACACCCTGGTGACCCTGAAAAACGACCGCACGCTGATCATGTTCACCTGCGGCTGCCTGCTCAGCACCATCGTCCACGGGCGTTTCACCCTGTACCTGTCGCAGTACCTGTTGGTCACCGAAGACGCGCAAAGCGCCCTCGACACCATGGCCGCCCTGCTGGCCTGCAACGCCATCAGCGTGATTCTGCTGCAGTACCAGATCGGCCGTTTCCTCAAGCGCGAACAGCTGCGTTACTGGATCGCCGTCGGCACCAGCCTGTTCATCCTCGGCCTGATCGGCTTCAGTCTGGCCGACAGCCTGCTGGGCTGGTGCCTGGCGATGTTCGTCTTCACCCTCGGCGAGATGATCATCTACCCGGCAGAATTCCTGTTCATCGACACCCTGGCCCCCGAGGCACTGCGCGGCAGCTATTACGGCGCGCAGAACCTCGCGGCCCTGGGTGGCGCCTTGAGCCCGGTGATCTGCGGCTACCTGCTGGTGCATACCCCGGCGCCGACCATGTTCTATGCCCTGAACGCCTTGGCCGCCCTGGGCGGGCTGCTGTGTTTCATGAGCGGGCGGCGGGTGGCGCAGGCCGCGACAGTGCAAAAATAGTGCACTTAAACAGCATTATTATGAATTTGTAGACACTTCGATTGATCGGCACACTGTGCCGGTTCCTCCCCCCAAATGTTGGAACGTTTCAGGGCTTTCTGGTGATCCAGACAAGCCCTTCTTTTTGCCCGCTGAACCGGAATTGGATCGCTTCGTCATGCTTGCTCGCTGGAAACCCGCCGCCATCAATACCCGCCCTTCGGAATGGAGCCGCGCCGCGATCGGCATGGCCTTGGGCACGCTGTTCAGTGTCTGGTTGTGCAGCCGGGTGTTCGGCATGGAGGTGGCGCTGCACCTGATCGGCCCGCTGGGGGCTTCGGCGGTGCTGCTGTTCGCGGTGTCGTCCGGGGCGCTGGCGCAACCCTGGTCGATCCTCGGCGGTTACCTGTGCGCCGCGGTCCTGGCGTTGCTGGTGGCCCATGTGCTCGGACGCACCCTGGGCAGCGCCTGCCTGGCCGCCGGCATGTCCCTGGTACTGATGTGCTGGCTGCGCTGCCTGCATCCGCCGGCCGGCGCCGTGGCCCTGACGATGGTGCTGGCCGACCCGGCCACCATCGCCCTCGACTGGCTGGCCCTCGGCCCGGTGATGCTGGCGGCCCTGTGCCTGTTACTCAGCGCCCTGGCCTACAACAACCTGACCCGCATCCGTTACCCCAAGGGCCAGAGTGAACCCGCCACCAAGCTGCCCGCCGATCACCCATCCACCGATGCCCTGGCCATCACCGCCGCCGACCTCAAGCTGGCACTGGATGAAATGCAGGAGTTCTTCGACGTCACGCCGCAAGACCTGGAGCAACTGATCCATGCGAGCGAAGCCCACGCGCGCCGGCGCAGCATTGGTGAGGTGCTGGAGTCGCGAGTGTGATCCGGGTTATCCAGACAGATCGCGGACTCAGGCTTCACGGCAACTGCGTTGCCGATCGCAGCCTCGCAGGCTCGACAGCGGCTACGGCGACTCCGCGATCCCTGTAGCCGCTGCCGCAGGCTGCGATCGATCGCGAAGCGGTCGTAAAACCAGACGCCGCGTTTTTCAAGGTTGCCCCACTCAGATCATTGGATCCCAGCGCTGGGACCAGTCGGTGTCGCTGGCGATGACTTCGCGCAGCACCTCGAAAGCTTGCTGCAACTCCGCCGAATCCCGTTCACGGGCGTACAGCAGGTAGGTCGGGAAGTTGAATTCCGGGGCCTTTTCCACCCGTTCCAGCACGCCACTGTCCAGGTAGCTTTGCACCACCCGGGTGCGGAAGTAGCCACTGCCGCCGCCTTCGAGAATGAACTGCAAGGCCAGCGGCCCGAGGTTGAAACCCACCGCGGCCTTGGCCTGGTCCGGCAGCGCCGCGTCGTGCTGGCGGCGGAAATCCTCGCCCCAATCGATGTACACATAAGGCTCGGGCCGGCCGGCCAGGCGCACCAGGATCAGCTTTTCCTCCAGCAACTGCTCGACCTGCAACCCCGGTCCGTACACCGGCTGGAACACCAGCGCGGCGTCCAGCACACCCAATTCCAGCTGGCGTTGCAGGCTCGCGCCCTCGGCGATCTGGCTGCGCACGGCGTGGCTGGGAATCGCCTGGCGCAAGCGCCTTACCCAGTTGAGCATCAGCGGATTGCACAGGCTGACTTCACCACCGATATGCAGCACGTTGCGATAACCGGCCAGCAGCGGCAGGTCGCGCTGGGCGGCCTCCCAGGTCTGCACCAGCTGGTTGGCGTAGACGATGAACGCCTCGCCATCGGCGGTCAGCCGCGCCCCGGCGCGGTTGCGCACGAACAGCTTGCAGTTGAGCTGGCCTTCGAGGTTCTGCACCCGGGCACTGATTGCGGTCTGGGTCAGATGCAGGCGCTCGGCCGCGGCGATCAGGCTGCCGCTGCGGACGATTTGCAAAAAGGTGCGGGCCAGGTCGATGTCCATGTTGCCTCTGGGTCACGAAAGTCGAGCGCCATTGTAACGACCCCCGGCCATCGGGCCAGGCTTTCAACTCTTGCCCAGCGGCTGAGCCTTACAAGCTGACGGCTGAATAACAACCAGGATATGTTCCGGTAAGTTTGCTTATTGTCAGTTCCGGCAACACCGCGACTTTACTGGCATCGAACAAATAATGACTTATTTGTCAGGTTACTTCGTGAAATATCTTCCCCGACCGGACAAACAATATTTTCACAAAACACCCACTTAACATCGACACAACTCCTCCAAGAATTAACGCGCTCGCCACTCTGGGAATTGTCGATGTCGCGTTCATTAAAAACGTCCGTTAATCATTATCTGAAGCAACTTTCCCGCTATGCCCTGGTGGGCGTTCTCGCCACCTTGAGTCACTACGCGCTGTTCCTCGCCCTGATCGCTTGCATGCCGGCGCTGCTGGCAAGCCTGCTCGGCGCCGGCCTGGGCACCTGGGTCAGCTATCAGGGCAACCGGCGCTGGACTTTTTCCCGGGCGACCCCCGAGGCCAGGGCCGATCAGGCCCTGCGCTTCTGCCTGACGGCCGCCGGCTACAACCTCGGCAATGCCCTGCTGATGCTGTTTCTGCTGCGCCTCGAACCTGACTTGCCCTTGCTGATGCAAGTGCTCAGCACCCTCTGCCTGACCCTGGTCAGTTACTGGATAAATCGAACCTGGACTTTTAAAAATGAAGTTGCCTAGTTGTGCTCGACCAGACACCCGCGAAATGCTCAGCGTCATTATCTGCTGCTATAACGAAGCCCATGTACTGCCCGAGTTCCATCGCCGCTTGATGTTGGTGATGGAGACACTTTCACTGGTCTACGAAGTTCTCTATGTGAACGACGGCAGCCAGGATGGCAGTTCCGAGTTGTTGAAAGAATTCTGCCAAACGCCCCAAGTACGCTGCCTCAACTTGAGTCGCAACTTCGGCAAGGAATCGGCGATGTCCGCCGGGCTGGACCATGCCACCGGCGATGCGCTGCTGTTTATCGATGCCGACTTGCAGGACCCGCCCGAACTTATCCCGCTGATGGTCCGCCAATGGCTGGCCGGCAACGACATCGTCAATATGCAGCGCAGCGACCGGCGCAGTGACACCGCGGGCAAGCGCCTGGGCGCGCAGCTCTACTACAAGCTGATGAACCTGCTGGTGGACAAGTACCCGGTGCCGCCGGACGTCAGCGACTTTCGCCTGATCGGCGCCGCGCCCCTGCATGCGCTGCGCAACATGCCCGAGCGGGCCACCCTGATGAAAGGCCTGGTCAACTGGCTGGGTTTCAAGACCGTGGAGATTCCCTACCAGCGGGCGCGCCGGGGTGCCGGCAAGTCGAAGTGGAGCCCCATGGCGCTGGTGGACCTGGCCATGGAGGGCGTACTGGCCTTCTCCCGCAAACCCCTGCGCTGGTTCAGCCTGCTCAGCCTGGCGATCCTGCTGCTGACCGGCGGCTACCTGCTGCGCCAGTGGTTGATCGATGCCTTCGACGTGCATCACCTGATCCTCGGCGCACTGGCCCTGGCCCTGGTGGGCATCGCCATGGTCGGCGAGTACATCGGCGCCACGCTGGTCGAGGTCAAGCGCCGCCCGCTGTATTTCCTGCGCAGCACCTTCGGCGGCTTTCCCCGGCGCCTGCAAGCGCCGCCTGCCGTGCCATCCAGCGAACAAGACGAGATCCGATGAACAGCCTTTCAACCCGCCACCTGTGGTGGCTGCTGCTCGGCATCCTGGGCCTGCGCCTGATGACCCTCGGCCTTTACCCCCTGATGGACACCTCGGAAGCGCGCTACGCCGAAATGGCGCGCAAGATGCTCGAACTCGACGACTGGGTCACCCCGATGTTCGACTATGGCGTGCCCTTCTGGGGCAAGCCGCCGCTGGCCTTCTGGACCCAGGCCTTGAGCATGCAACTGCTGGGCATCAACGAGTTCGCCGCGCGCCTGCCCGCCTGGCTGTTGCACGTCGGCAGTTGCCTGATCCTGATCCGTTTTGCCCGCGAGGAATACGACGAACGCACCGGGCTGGTGGCGGCCATCCTGTTTTCCAGCTCCAGCCTGGGCCTGGTATCGGCGGGCGTGGTGCTGACCGATCCGGCCCTGGGTTTCGCCGTGCTGCTGGCCTGTTATGGCTTCTGGCGCGGCACCCTGCACGGCGATCGGGCCTGGGCCCTGGCCGGCTTCTTCGGCCTGGGCCTGGGGTTGCTGGCCAAGGGACCGCTGGCGCTGGTCTTGGTGGGCGCCCAGGCGGGGTTCTGGACCTTGCTGAACAAACAATGGCGTGCCCTCCGCGCCCTGCCCTGGTTCAGCGGCCTGTCGCTGATGCTTCTGGTGGCGCTGCCCTGGTATATCTGGGCCGAACTGCGCAGCCCCGGGTTTCTCGATTACTTCCTGGTGGGCGAACACTGGAAACGTTATGTGATCAGCGACTGGGCCGGCGATCTGTATGGCAGCGCCCATGCGCGACCGACCGGCAGCATCTGGCTCGACCTGCTGCTGGCGCTGTTCCCCTGGAGCCTGTTGCTGCCCCTGCTCTACGGGGTCTATCGGCAGCATGCGAACACGAACCGCAGCCTGAGCTTTATCAGCTTGTGGGCGCTCACCACTCCGCTGTTCTTTACCTTCTCCGGCAATATCCTCTGGACCTATGTGTTGCCCGCCCTGCCCGCCTGGTGCCTGCTGCTGGCGCTGGCCCTGCGCACGCGCTTGAACGCCCCGGGCAAGCTGGTGGCCGGCCTGGCGCTGGCATTGCCCCTGGGATTGACGGTGGCGGTGGTCGAGGGCGGAACCTTCCAGCGCCCACAGAACCAGCAAGACCTGGCCAGGGCCTGGAGCGACCTGCAGGCGACAGAGGCCGCGCCGCTGTACTACTGGGGGCGGCGCTCCTACTCCGGGGAGTTCTACAGCGCGGGCCAGGCGCGGCGGATCAAGAGCCTCGCCGAGCTGCCCGACAGCGGCGCCTTCTACCTGGCGCGCCGGGCCAAAGACCTGGACCAGGACCGCGCGCAGTTGCAACCCCTGGGCTGCGAGGAGCGACTGCGGCTCAGCCAGAGCGTGCTGTTCAAGTGCTCGGGGCGTTGAAAACAGGCCTTGGGCGGCGCCTTCACGAGCGCTGCGCCTCATGCAAAAATGCACAGCCAACCTGCAGTTATCCCGGTTGTACATGGCAAATTTGCACTGTTACGATCCCTCATCGTTCGCGCGCGAACACACCTATAAAGAACAATAAAAGCAGGGAGTTAGTGATGACTGCTCAGGTTCCATCCCAGGCCACGCGAGACGCCGGCGCCACGTCGGTCGAGACCTCGCAACAGGACGTGCTGGCCGAAGTCCGCAACCACATTGGTCACCTGACCCTCAACCGCCCCTCCGGCCTCAATGCCATCACCCTCGGCATGGTGCGCACCCTGCAACTACAGCTCGATGCCTGGGCCCAGGACCCGCAGGTGCACGCGGTGGTCCTGCGCGGCGCCGGCGAAAAAGCCTTCTGCGCCGGTGGCGATATCCGCACCCTCTACGACAGCTACAAGAACGGCCAGACCCTGCACGAGGAGTTCTTCGTCGAGGAATACGCGCTGGACCTGGCGATCCACCATTACCGCAAGCCGGTGCTGGCGCTGATGGACGGTTTTGTCCTCGGCGGCGGCATGGGCCTGGTCCAGGGCGCCGACCTGCGGCTGGTCACCGAGCGCAGCCGCCTGGCGATGCCGGAAGTGGCCATCGGTTATTTCCCGGATGTCGGCGGCAGCTACTTCCTGTCGCGCATCCCCGGCGAGCTGGGCATCTACCTGGGAGTCAGCGGCGTGCAGATCCGCGCCGCCGACGCCCTGTACTGCGGGCTGGCGGACTGGTACCTGGAGAGCGACAAGCTGAGCCTGCTGGACCAGCGCCTCGACAGCCTGCAATGGCGCGACACCCCGCTCAAGGACCTGCAGGGCCTGCTGGCCAAACTCGCCGTGCAGCAGTTGCCGGACGCGCCACTGGCGGCGCTGCGCCCGGCCATCGACCATTTCTTCGCCCAGGCCGACGTACCGAGCATCGTGCAACAGCTGCGCGAAGTGACCCTGGGCGATACTCATGAATGGGCCACCAGCACTGCCGACCTGTTGTCGACCCGCTCGCCCCTGGCCATGGCCGTGACCCTGGAAATGCTCCGGCGCGGCCGCCAGCTGAGCCTGGAACAGTGTTTCGCCCTGGAGCTGCACCTGGACCGCCAGTGGTTCGAGCGCGGCGACCTGATCGAGGGCGTGCGCGCCCTGCTGATTGACAAAGACAAGAACCCACGCTGGAACCCGCCGACCCTGCAGGCGCTGGACGCCGCGCACGTGGCGAGTTTCTTCGGCGCTTTCGACCCGAGCCGGAGCTGAGCCATGCACGACATTGAATTGAGCGAAGAGCAGGTGATGATCCGCGACATGGCCCGGGACTTCGCCCGCGGTGAAATCGCCCCCCACGCCCAGGCCTGGGAAAAGGCCGGCTGGATCGACGACGCCCTGGTGGCGAAGATGGGCGAGTTGGGCCTGTTGGGCATGGTGGTGCCCGAGGAATGGGGCGGCACCTATGTCGACTACGTGGCCTATGCCCTGGCGGTGGAAGAAATCTCCGCCGGCGACGGCGCCACCGGCGCGCTGATGAGCATCCACAACTCCGTGGGCTGCGGGCCGATCCTCAACTACGGCAGCGAGGAACAGAAACAGACCTGGCTGGCGGACCTGGCCAGCGGCCAGGCGATCGGCTGCTTCTGCCTGACCGAACCCCAGGCCGGTTCCGAAGCCCACAACCTGCGCACCCGCGCCGAACTCAAGGACGGCCAGTGGGTGATCAACGGCGCCAAGCAGTTCGTCAGCAACGGCCGGCGCGCCAAGCTGGCCATCGTCTTCGCGGTGACCGATCCGGAGCTGGGCAAGAAAGGCCTGTCGGCGTTCCTGGTGCCCACCGACACCCCGGGATTCGTCGTCGACCGCAGCGAACACAAGATGGGCATCCGCGCCTCGGACACCTGCGCGGTGACCTTCAACCAGTGCAGCATCCCCGAGGCCAACCTGCTGGGCGAGCGCGGCAAGGGCCTGGCGATCGCCCTGTCCAACCTCGAAGGCGGGCGTATCGGTATCGCCGCCCAGGCCTTGGGCATCGCCCGTGCGGCGTTCGAGGCGGCGCTGGCCTACGCCCGTGAGCGGGTGCAGTTCGACAAGCCGATCATCGAGCACCAGAGCATCGCCAACCTGCTGGCCGACATGCACACCCGCCTCAACGCCGCGCGCCTGCTGATCCTGCATGCCGCGCGCCTGCGCAGCGCCGGCCAGCCGTGCCTGTCGGAAGCCTCCCAGGCCAAGCTGTTCGCCTCGGAAATCGCCGAAAAGGTCTGTTCCTCGGCGATCCAGATCCACGGCGGCTACGGTTACCTCGAGGACTATCCGGTGGAGCGTTACTACCGGGACGCACGGATCACCCAGATCTACGAGGGCTCCAGCGAGATTCAGCGCATGCTGATTGCCCGGGAGTTGAAGAACTATCTGTTGTGACCCCAAAAGCATCGCGGGCAAGCCTCGCTCCTACGGACAGTGAAACCTGTAGGAGCGAGGCTTGCCCGCGATAGCGTTCTAACAGGCACAAAAAATCGCAGCCAAGGCTGCGATTTTCGTTTGTAGCAAAGACCCGCTTCAGCGGTCCTTGAACTGCGCCTCGCGCTTGGCGATAAACGCCGCCATGCCTTCCTTCTGATCCTCGGTGGCGAAGGCCGCGTGGAACACCCGGCGCTCGAAACGCACGCCTTCCGAGAGGCTGACTTCGAAGGCGCGGTTCACGCTTTCCTTGATCATCATGCTCACGGGCACCGACTTGGCGGCGATCAGCGCCGCGACTTTCAGCGCTTCGTCCAGCAGCTCATCGGCCGGCACGATGCGCGCGACGATGCCGCAACGCTCGGCTTCCACCGCATCGATGAAACGCCCGGTCAGGCACATTTCCATGGCCTTGGCCTTGCCCACGGCGCGGGTCAGGCGCTGGGTGCCGCCCATGCCCGGCAGCACGCCAAGGTTGATTTCCGGCTGGCCGAACTTGGCGTTGTCGCCGGCCAGGATGAAGTCGCACATCAACGCCAGTTCACAACCGCCACCCAGGGCAAAACCGTTGACCGCGGCGATGATCGGCTTGCGCCGGTTGGCCACCCGGTCGCTGTCGCTGAACAGGTCGTCCATGTAGATCTGCGGGTAGGTCAGCTCGGCCATTTCCTTGATGTCGGCGCCGGCGGCGAAGGCCTTCTTCGAGCCGGTGAGGACGATGCAGCCGATTTGCGGATTGGCTTCCAGGCTGTCCAGGGCCTGGTTCACTTCGCTGACGATCTGCGCATTGAGAGCGTTCAGCGCCTGCGGACGGTTGAGGGTGATCAGGCCGACGCGGTCCTTGATCTCCAACAGAATGGTTTCGTAACTCATGGATCAGCTCCTGCTAAAAGTCAGAGGTTGCGCGAAATGACCATGCGCTGAATGTCGCTGGTGCCTTCGTAGATCTGGCAGACCCGCACGTCGCGGTAGATGCGCTCCAGCGGAAAGTCGTTCAAGTAGCCATAGCCGCCCAGGGTTTGCAAGGCGGCAGAACAGACCTTCTCGGCCATTTCCGAAGCGAACAGCTTGGCCATCGACGCCTCCACCAGCGCCGGCTTGCCGCTGTCGCGCAGGGCCGCGGCGTAGTGCACCATCTGCCGCGCCACGGCAATCTGGGTGGCCATGTCCGCCAGGCGGAAAGCCACCGCCTGATGCTCGATGATCGGCTTGCCGAAGCTCTGCCGCTCGCGGGCGTAGTCCCGGGCGGCTTCGAAGGCCGCGCGGGCCATGCCCACCGATTGCGAGGCGATGCCCACGCGACCGCCTTCGAGGTTGGCCAGGGCGATCTTGTAGCCCTCGCCCTCCTCGCCCAGGCGGTTGGCCACCGGCACCTTCACATCCTCGAAAAGGATCTGGCAGGTGTCGGAGGCGTGCTGGCCGAGCTTGTCTTCCACTCGCGCGACGCTGTAGCCCGGCGAGTCGGTGGGCACGATAAAGGCGCTGATGCCGCGCTTGCCGGCCGCCGGGTCGGTCACCGCGAACACTATCACCACCCCGGCGTTCTGCCCGGAGGTAATGAACTGCTTGCAGCCGTTGAGCACGTAATGCTCGCCCTCCAGCCGCGCCCGGGTTTTCAGGCTGCTGGCGTCGGAGCCGGCCTGGGGTTCGGTCAGGGCGAAGGCGCCGAGCATGGCGCCGCTGGCCAGGGGCTTGAGGAAACGCTCCTTCTGCTCGTCGTTGCCGAACTTGAGGATCGGCACGCAACCCACCGAATTGTGCACGCTCATGATGGTCGAGCAGGCGCCGTCGCCGGCGGCGATCTCTTCCAGGGCCATGGCATAGGCCAGGTAACCGGTGTCGCAACCGCCCCACTGCTCCGGCACCAGCATGCCGAAGAAGCCCAGCCCGGCCATCTCGCCGATGGCCTCGCGGGGGAAGCGGTGCTCGCGGTCCCATTCGGCGGCGAACGGCTTCAGGCGTTCCTGGGCGAACTGCCGGGCCGCGTCGCTGATCTGCTGTTGTTCGTCATTAGGCAGCATGGTGATTCCTTAATACAGGCATTCGACGGCCATGGCCGTGGCTTCGCCGCCGCCGATGCAGATGGCCGCGACGCCGCGCTTCAGGCCTTTCTGGCGCAGGGCCGAGAGCAGGGTCACCAGGATCCGCGCGCCGGACGCGCCGATCGGGTGGCCCAGGGCGCAGGCACCGCCGTGGACGTTGACCTTGTCGTGAGGGATTTCCAGCTTCTGCATGGTGACCAGGCTGACCACGGCAAAGGCTTCGTTGATTTCGAACAGCTCGACCTGCTCCAGCGACCAGCCGGTCTTCTTCAGCAGTGTCTTGATCGCCCCGACCGGCGCCACCGGGAACAGCCCCGGGGTATCGGCAAATGCCGCGTGGCCGTGGATCACCGCCAGGGGCTTGAGCCCACGCTTCTCGGCTTCGGAACGGCGCATCAGCACCAGGGCCGCGGCGCCGTCGGAGATCGAGCTGGAGTTGGCCGCGGTGACGGTGCCGCCGTCGCGGAACGCCGGTTTCAGCGCGGCGATCTTGTCCAGCTTGGCCTTGGGCGGCTGTTCGTCGTCGCTGATGGTCTGCTGTTCCCTGCCGACGGTGACCTGCAGCGGCACGATTTCCTCCTTGAAGCTGCCGTCCTTGATCGCCTGCTGGGCACGGGTCAGCGAGGCCACGGCGAAGTTGTCCTGGGCTTCGCGGCTGAAGCCGTTGGCTTCGGCACAGTCTTCGGCGAAGGTGCCCATCAGCCGGCCCTTGTCGTAGGCGTCTTCGAGACCGTCGAGGAACATGTGGTCGAGCACCCGGCCGTGGCCCATGCGGTAGCCGCTGCGCGCGCGGTCCAGCAGGTAAGGCGCGTTGGACATGCTTTCCATGCCGCCGGCGATCACCACCTCGGCGCTGCCGGCCAGCAGCATGTCGTGGGCAGCGATGGTCGCGGCCATGCCGGAGCCGCACATCTTGTTCAGGGTGGTGCAGCGGGTGGCCTTGTCCAGGCCGGCACCCAGCGCCGCCTGGCGGGCCGGCGCCTGGCCGAGACCGGCCGGCAGCACGCAGCCGAACAGCACTTCATCGACACTGTCGCTGGCCACCCCGGCGCGCTCGACGGCGGCGCGGATCGCCGCGGCGCCCAGTTGGGGCGCGGTCAGGCTTTTCAGCTCGCCCTGGAAACCGCCCATGGGGGTGCGGACGGCGCTGACGATAACGATCGGATCTTGGTTCATGAGGAGTCCTCCTTCCTTACTTGGCTGCCATGCGCAGGGCACCGTCGAGACGGATCACCTCGCCGTTGAGCATGCTGTTGCTAATGATATGCCCGACCAGCGCGGCGTACTCGTCCGGCTTGCCCAGGCGTGGCGGGAACGGCACGCCGGCGGCCAGGGACGCACGTACTTCGTCACTCATGCCGGCCATCATCGGGGTTTCGAAAATGCCCGGGGCGATGGTCATCACCCGGATGCCGAAGCGCGCCAGCTCACGAGCGGCCGGCAATGTCAGGCTGGCGATGGCGCCCTTGGAAGCGGCATAGGCCGCCTGGCCGATCTGCCCGTCGAAGGCTGCCGCCGAGGCAGTGTTGATGATCACCCCGCGCTCGCCGTCGGCGTTCGGTTCGCTGTTGGCGATGGCCGCGGCGGCCAGGCGCATCAGGTTGAAGCTGCCGATCAGGTTGACGTTGATCACCTGGCTGAAGCTGGCCAGGGCATGGGGACCGTTCTTGCCGAGGATCTTCTCGCCGCGCACGATGCCGGCGCAGTTGACCAGCCCGTGCAGGCTGCCGAACGCCTTGAGCGTGGCCTGCACCGCCGCTTCGGCGGCGGCTTCGTCAGTGATATCGGCGACCGTGCTCTGGCAACCGAGCTGTCGCGCCTGGGCTTGCACGGCCTCGGCGTTGAGGTCCACCAGCATCACCTGGGCGCCGGCCTTGACCAGCATCTGCGCGGTGGCCGCACCGAGACCGGAAGCGCCGCCGCTGACGAGAAAAACCTTGTTTTCGATGTGCATCATGAGTTCCTGGGTAATTCAGGCCGAAGCCTTGTGCGCCGCGGCCTCTTGAGCCTTGGCGATTTCCTGGTTGCGCAGGATGAAGCGCTGCAACTTGCCGCTTGGGGTTTTCGGCAATTCGCTGACAAATTCGATTTCACGGGGGTACGAGTGCGCGGCCAGGCGCTTGCGCACGTACTGGCGCAATTCCTCGGCCAGTTCCGGCGTGGCACGGTACTGGGCACTGAGCACGACGAAGGCCTTGACCAGCTCGGTGCGCTCCGGATCGGGCTTGCCGATCACCGCCGCCTCGATCACCGCCGGGTGCTCGATCAGCGCGCTTTCCACGTCGAACGGGCCGACCCGGTAACCCGAAGTGGTGATCACATCGTCGCTGCGCCCGACGAAGCTGATGCTGCCGTCCGGGTTCAGCTCCACGGTGTCGCCGCTGAGGTAGTAGTGGCCGACGAAGGCCTTGGTCACCACGCCGTCGTAGCCGTTGAACCAGAACATCGGCGACTGGCTGCGGTCGAGGGCGAGGATGCCCGGCTGGCCGACCGACAGTTCCTGGTGGTTGTCGTCGAGCACCACGATGCGGTGCCCCGGCGAGGCAAAGCCAGCCGCGCCGACATGCACCGGATGCTCCAGGCCATGGTGGTTGCACAAGACCATGCCCATCTCGGTCTGGCCGTAGTGGTCGTGGATCACCACATCGAGGTTGTCGGCGAACCAGCGGATCACCTCCGGGTTCAGCGGCTCGCCGGCGCTGCTGACGATGCGCAGCTTGCCCTTGATCGACCGGGCGAACTCGTCGCCGCCGGCGATCAGCAGGCGGTATGCGGTCGGCGAACCGGTGAGGTTGGTGATCCCGTACTTGTTGATCACCCGGCAGGTGCTTTCCAGGGTGAAGGGCCCATCGTAGAAGGTGATCGGGTGGCCCGTGCCCAGCGGGCCGGTGATGCCGAAGTAGATGCCGTAGGCCCAACCCGGGTCGGCGACGTTCCAGAACGCGTCCTCGGGGCGTAGGTCGACGGCGTCGCGGGTGTAGCTCTGGAACGCGACTATGGCCTTGAGTGGTACGTAGAGCGCCTTGGACGGGCCGGTGGTGCCGGAGGTGAACATCAGCAGGAATGGGTCTTCGCCCGTGAGCAGTACGGGTTCGCACTGCGCCGGGTAATTGGCCAGTTCGGCCCAGAAACTGAAGTCGCCGCGGACGATGCCCTGGCCCTTGGCGCCCGCGACCGTGACGATGGTCGGGCAGCCGGCCACTTCAGCGAGCTTTGGCCGGTTGACCGCATCGGTCACCACCAGCTTGGCCCCGGAACTGCTCAGGCGGTGTTCGATGGCCTTGGGGCCGAAGGCGGTGAACAGCGGCTGGTAGACCGCGCCGATGCGCCAGGTGGCGAACACCACAATCAGCAGTTCGACGTTGCGCGGCAACAGGCCGGCGACCTTGTCGCCCTTCTGCACGCCCTGGGCCAGGAGGAAGTTGGCGAAACGCGCGGCCTGGTCCTGCAACTCGCTGAAGGTGTAGGTCGCACTGCTGCCGTCGCGGCCCTCCCAGAACAGCGCGATACGTCCCGGCAAGGCGTGCCGATCACAGCATTCGACGCAGGCATTGAGTGCCGACAAGGAGCCATGCAAGGCCGCATCGACGGTGTGCTGGTAATTGAAGTGTGCCGTGGCAGACAGGTAATCGCGCATTGCCAGAATCCCTCACTGTTCTTATTAGGATGGGAACTACAAAAACATCAGGCAAATACTGGCGCCACGGCCCGGACGGGACAATGGTCAAAGCTTTCAAGTTGCGTGACTGGTTTGGCCAAGGCCGGGAGGTGCGCGGTGTCTGGGCCGACGCTTTCGCGGGCAAGTCGGATCGCCGCCCGCTCGCTCCTACAGAAGCAGGTGTCTATTGCCACACGAACCTGTAGGAGCGAGGCTTGCCCGCGATGACGATGTGTCTAGCACCGCCGACCTCAACCAGCCTCGTTGAGGATCAGGCTGCGATAGTGCCCAGGGTTGGAACCGGACCATTTGCGAAAGGCCTTGTAGAACGAACTGGCGTCGGCGAAGCCCAGGCGGCTGGCGATTTCCGTGAAGCTGATCTGCGGCTCGGCCAGCCAGGCGATCGCCAGTTCCTTGCGCACCCCGTCCTTGAGGCCCTGGTAGGTCTGCCCTTCTTCCGCCAGGCGACGGCGCAGGGTCGAGGCCGACATGTACAGGCTGTGGGCCAGGCTCTCGGTTTCCGGCCACTGGGCGGCGGGTAGCTGGCGCAGGTCGTACTTGATGTGGCTGGCCAGGCTCTCCGGGTCGCGGTATTTGACCAGGATATTGGCCGGCGCCTGGGCCAGGAAACGCTTGAGCTCCTCGTCACTGCGCTTGATCGGCAGGTCCAGGCAATCGGCGGCGACGATCATCCGCGTGCGCGGCCGGTCGAACCGCAGGTTCTGCGAGAACATCACCTGGTAGTCGTCGCAGAAATCCGGCTCCGGACAGCGCAGCTCGATGGCCAGGATCGGGATGCGCCGCCCGGCCAGCCAGCAGGCCACGCCGTGGACGATCGTCCAATAGGTGAAATAGGTGAAGGCCCGGCGCGGTTCCTGCTCGTCCTCCAGCAGGACGATCTCCGCCAGGCTCTGCTGGCGCACCAGCTGGGCTGGCAGGTGTTCGAGCATCAGCGACAAAAAAGCCAGCCCGGATTCCAGGCCCGCCGCCAGGTTCTGCCGGGCCATGGCGCTGCGGCAGAGAAACGCCAGGCTGCCGGACTTGAGCTTGCGCGGGTCCATGCCGAAGAACTCGTCGTCGGTGCGCCGCGCCAGCAAACGCCACAGCCGGGCATAGGCCAGCGCGGGCACGCGAGCGGCGCTGACCTCCAGCAGGGCCGGGTCGATGCCGACCTTGAGCAGCACTTCTTCGCTGGCGGCACCCGGGGCGCAGCTTTGCAGCAGCGCTTCGCGCACCAGTTGCATGGAGATCGTGTCTTTTTCCGACATCGCGTGTAACTGCTTCCTGCATAAAGAGATTTGTCGGCCATCTTAGGCCGTGACGAGGAAAAAACCAGTGGGCTTTTGGCTAAGCGGTCCGGTTCGTCCCGCTCGGGTTCCTGACCTTCGTGCGCCGCTGCCTCCATTGCTCTGCGCAGCGACAGGCTGCCGCCCATTCGCCGTTGCCCCAGGCAGATAAGCCTCATCACACCGAAAGAAAAATCCCTTACAAGTCCTGATCTTGCCTTCGCCACCAGAAGACAAATCTCATTAACGCCAAAAAATTGTAAGCGTTCTTGTACATTCCGTTTTTAATAATCAATCTCAAATAGGATTTAATCTCATCAAACCCAAAGAGTGATTCTCATGGATAGCAAAGCCCCCTCCTCCTTGCCACAGCACCGTCTGCTGGCCCCCACAATAGGCCTCGCCATCGTCTCTGCCTCCGGTCTCACCGCAGCTGGCGAACGGCAGAACGTCTTGCAACTGGACAACATCAAGGTCGAGGCGGAGGCGGAGGAAGGCAAAGGCTACAAGACCGAACGTTCGTCTTCCGCCAAGTACGTGGCGCCGTTGCTGGACACCCCGCAAACCATCACCGTGGTGCCGCCCAAGCTGATCCAGGAACAGCAGGCGCTGAGCCTGCGCCAGGTGCTGTCGAACGTGTCCGGCATCACCTTCAACGCCGGCGAAGGCGGTGGCGGCTCGGGGGACAGCATCAACATCCGCGGCTTCTCGGCCAACAGCAACATGCAGATCGACGGCCTGCGCGACAGCGCGCAGACCAACCGTTCCGACACCTTCAACATCGAGCAGGTGGAAGTTATCAAGGGCCCCAACTCGGTATTCGGCGGCGCCGGCACCACTGGCGGCAGCATCAACCTGGTCAGCAAGCAGCCCAAGAACCAGGCGTTCACCCGCCTCGGCGGCAGCCTCGGCACCGACAACTACTACCGCCTGACGCTGGACAGCAACCAGCCCCTGGAAGGCGTCGGCCAGGACAGCGCGGTACGGATCAACCTGATGGGCCATCAGAACGATGTGCCCGACCGCGAGCAGATCGACCGCGAGCGCTGGGGCATCGCGCCGTCGTTGCGCCTGGGCTTCAGCGACGCCACCCGGCTGACCCTCAGCGCCTTCCACCAGACCGACGACAACCTGCCGGACTACGGCGTACCGGCGCTCGACGGCAAGAAGCTGGCCGGGGTCAAGCGCGATGCCTATTTCGGCTGGAAGAACCTGGACAAGGAGCAGATCGAACAGAACGCCTTCACCGCCGATTTCGAACATGACTTCAGCGACCACCTGCGCCTGCAGAACCTCACGCGCTACAGCCGCACCGCGCGCGACACCATCGTCTCGGCGTCCCATGTCAACACCAGCGGCGTGCCGGCAGGCCGCTACCGCCCGGCCGGGCCCCAGGCCTACGGGCGCGACGCCACCACCGAGATGTGGATCAACCAGAGCAACCTGATCGGCGACTTCGAATTCGCCGGCATGCGCCACGATCTGGTGGCGGGCGTGGAACTGTCCCGGGAAACCCTCGACCTGAAGACCTACAGCCATGGCCTGGGCACCGCGCTGTATCCGCGCGACGGCTATGCCCTGGGCAACCCGCCCGGACGCTGGAACGGCCCGGTCAACAAGGCCACCAGCGGCTATACCGAGACCACCCTCAAGGGCCAGGCCTACTACCTGTTCGATACCATCGCCCTGAGCGAGCGCTGGGACCTCAACCTCGGCCTGCGCTACGACAAGATCAAGGGCGACGTCGACAAATACTCGGGCAGCCATGTGAAAAGCGAGAGCCTGGCCTCGGACACGAACAAGGCCAGCGCCCGCACCGGCCTGGTGTTCAAACCGACCGAAAACGGGCGCATCTATGCCGCCTGGGGCAACTCCTTCAACCCGTCCGCCGAAAACCTGGCCTCGACCGGCGGTGGCTTGAGCAAGGGCAACCAGGACCTGGCGCCGGAGAAGAACGAAACCTGGGAACTGGGCACCAAGTGGGAATTGCTGGACAAGCGCCTGGAACTGGACGGGGCGCTGTTTCGCGTAGAGAAGAGCAACGCCCGGGAAACCATGGCCGACGGCTCGACCCAGCTGGCCGGCAAGCAGCGGGTGCAGGGTGTGGAAATCGGCGTCACCGGGCATGTCACCGAGCAGTGGGACGTGTTCGCCAACTACACCTTCCTCGACAGCGAAACCCTGAAAGCGGCGAACACCGCCTCGGGTATCGCGCGCAAGGGCCAGGCCCTGGGCAACACGCCGCCGCGCTCGCTCAACCTGTGGACCACCTATGAACTGCCGGCCAGCTGGACCCTGGGTTACGGCACTCGCTATGTCAGCGAGCGCAACGTGACCTCCAGCACCCGCGCCAAGCTGGACGCCTACTGGGTGCACAACGCCATGCTCGGCTACAAGGTCAACCACAACCTCGACCTGCAGCTGAACGTCAACAACCTGTTCGACAAGGACTACGTGGAACGGGTGCGCCAGCAGAACGGCTCGACCGCGCGCTCCTCGGCCATCGAATACGGCGACGCCCGCGCGGCGATCATGTCGGCCACCTATAGCTTCTGACCCCCTCCCCTTCAGCGCGAAGCCCTGTTCGACCTGGGCTTCGCCGCTGTCATCGGCGCGGTCTCGCCGTTCTCCGGCACAGGCCGCCCCGGCCAAAAAACCAATACGTTATCTCCCCGGCTTTACCCGGCCCGAGCCGGCGAATCCTTGGCCCATGGCGGCTTGCGCCGGGTGGAGGATTTCATCGCAGTGCAAAAAAGTATCGATTCGAGTGTCAGGGATGATTTGTCAGCGCGGTCGTTGAGGGCTGTAATCAGCCCCACATTCTTCCCGGCATCCGGAAGACACAACAACAATAACCGTCCTTCTGCCGCCCACCGGGCCCGGAAGAGGAGTGCACGATGAAACCCTGCATTACCGCCCTGCTTGTCACCACCTGCATGACCCTGAGCGGCGTCAGCCTCGGCGCCCAGACCCTGACCATCGCCACCGTCAACAACAGCGACATGATCCGCATGCAGAAACTCTCGAAAGCCTTCGAGAGCGAGCACCCGGACATCAAGCTGAACTGGGTGGTGCTCGAAGAGAACGTGCTGCGCCAGCGCCTGACCACAGACATCGCCACCCAGGGCGGGCAGTTCGACGTGCTGACCATCGGCATGTACGAAGCCGCGCTGTGGGGCGCCAAGGGCTGGCTGCAACCGATGCAAGACCTGCCTACCGCCTATGACCTGCAGGACATCTTCCCCGCGGTACGCGAAGGCCTGTCGGCCAAGGGCACGCTGTACGCCCTGCCGTTCTATGCCGAAAGCTCGATGACCTACTACCGCACCGACCTGTTCAAGGACGCCGGCCTGGTCATGCCCGAACACCCGACCTGGGAACAGATCGGTGAATTCGCCGGCAAGCTCAACAAGCCCGAGCAGGAACAGTACGGCCTCTGCCTGCGCGGCAAGGCCGGCTGGGGCGAGAACATGGCCCTGATCACCACCCTGGCCAACGGTTTCGGCGCGCGCTGGTTCAATGAGCAGTGGCAGCCGGAATTCACCGGGACGGAATGGAAGAACGCCCTGACCTTCTACGTCGACACCATGAAAAAGGCCGGCCCGCCCGGCGCCTCCAGCAACGGTTTCAACGAGAACCTGGCGCTGTTCAACAGCGGCAAGTGCGCGATCTGGGTCGACGCGAGCGTCGCCGGCTCCTTCGTCACCGACAAGTCCCAGAGCAAGGTCAGCGAACACGTCGGCTTTACCTACGCCCCGCAACAGGTGACCGACAAGGGCAGCGCCTGGATGTACTCCTGGGCGCTGGCGATCCCCACCAGTTCCAAGGCCAAGGATGCCGCGCAGACCTTCGCCACCTGGGCCACCTCCAAGGAATACGGGGCCCTGGTCGCCGAGAAAGACGGCATCGCCAACGTGCCGCCAGGCACCCGCGCCTCCACCTACAGCGAGGCCTATCTGCAGGCCGCACCGTTCGCCAGGGTGACCCTGGAATCGCTGAAGGTCGCCGACCCGACCCAGCCGACCCTCAAGCCGGTGCCCTACATCGGCATCCAGCTGGTGACCATTCCCGAGTTCCAGGCCATCGGCACCCAGGTCGGCAAGCTGTTCTCCGCCGCGCTGATCGGCCAGACCACGGTCGACCAGGCCCTGGCCGCCGCGCAGCAGACCACCGAACGCGAAATGAAACGCGCCGGCTATCCCAAGTAAATCCCATCTTCTGTAGGAGCGAGGCTTGCCCGCGATGAACGATGACGCGGTTATCGGACAGACCGCGGTGCGGCTATCGCGGGCAAGCTCCGCTCCTACAGAAAACACACCTGAACGGTTGTGACTGCCATGAATACCTCGACTGCCAAAGCTCATTTGCAAGTGCCCCAGGTCGCGCGCAAGCGCCGCCTGCTCAACTCCGGCTGGTTCCTGGTCAGCCCCTCGGTAGCGTTGTTGCTGCTGTGGATGATCGTGCCGCTGGGCATGACCCTGTACTTCTCGCTGATCCGCTACAACCTGCTGTACCCCGGGGAAAACCAGTTCGTCGGGCTGGAGAATTTCAGCTACTTCCTCACCGACTCGGGCTTCCTGCCCGGGGCCGGCAACACCCTGCTGCTGGTGGGCAGCGTGCTGCTGATCAGCGTGGTGTTCGGGGTGCTGATCAGCGCCCTGCTGGAAGCCAGCGAGTTCCTCGGCCGCGGCATTGTCCGGGTGCTGCTGATCTCGCCGTTCTTCATCATGCCCACGGTGGGCGCGCTGATCTGGAAGAACCTGATCTTCCACCCGGTG
This sequence comes from Pseudomonas sp. GW460-12-10-14-TSB1, assembly GCF_017349775.1. Classification (NCBI taxonomy): domain Bacteria; kingdom Pseudomonadati; phylum Pseudomonadota; class Gammaproteobacteria; order Pseudomonadales; family Pseudomonadaceae; genus Pseudomonas; species Pseudomonas sp. GW460-12-10-14-TSB1. The sequence continues at coordinate 128,397 of NZ_JACNAC010000009.1, read as the reverse complement.
TCGGGGATTCTCGCCGCGGTGTGGAAGCTGTTCGGCGCCCAGCCGGTGGACTGGCTGGCCCACTACCCGCTGCTGTCGATCATCATCATTGTGTCCTGGCAGTGGCTGCCGTTCGCGATCCTGATCCTGATGACCGCCATGCAGTCGCTGGACCAGGAACAGAAGGAAGCCGCACGCCTGGATGGCGCCGGGGCCATCGCGATCTTCTGGCACCTGACCCTGCCGCACCTGGCGCGTCCCATCGCGGTGGTGGTGATGATCGAGACCATCTTCCTGCTCTCGGTGTTCGCCGAAATCTTCACCACCACCAACGGTGGCCCGGGCTACGCCTCGACCAACCTCGCCTACCTGATCTACAACCAGGCGCTGGTGCAGTTCGACGTGGGCATGGCCTCGGCCGGCGGCCTGATCGCCGTGGTCATCGCCAATATCGCCGCGATCATCCTGGTGCGGATGCTCGGCAAAAACCTGACTGACAAGCCCTGAGGTGCGCGCCATGACCCTGCAACAATCCCGCCGCCTGCACAGCCTGCTGCTCGGCACCCTGGCCTGGACCATCGCCATCCTGATCTTCTTCCCGATCTTCTGGATGCTGCTGACCAGCTTCAAGACCGAAATCGATGCCTTCGCCACGCCGCCGCAGTTCATCTTCACGCCGACGCTGGAGAACTACCTGCACATCAACGAGCGCAGCAACTACCTGGCCTTCGCCTGGAACTCGGTGGTGATCTCCTTTAGCGCCACCGCCCTGTGCCTGCTGATCGCGGTGCCGGCGGCCTACTCCATGGCCTTCTACGAGACCCGCAACACCAAGCGCACCCTGCTGTGGATGCTGTCGACCAAGATGCTGCCGCCGGTGGGCGTGCTGATGCCGATCTACCTGCTGGCCAAGAGCTTTGGCCTGTTGGACACGCGCATCGCGCTGATCCTGATCTACACCCTGATCAACCTGCCGATCGTGGTCTGGATGATTTACACCTACTTCAAGGACATCCCCCGGGACATCCTCGAGGCCGCACGGCTGGACGGTGCGACCCTGGGCCAGGAAATGCTCCGGGTGCTGCTGCCGATCGCCAAGGGTGGGCTGGCCTCCACTGTGCTGCTGTCGCTGATCCTGTGCTGGAACGAGGCGTTCTGGTCGCTGAACCTGACCTCGTCCAACGCCGCGCCGCTGACCGCGCTGATCGCCTCCTACTCCAGCCCCGAAGGGTTGTTCTGGGCCAAGCTCTCGGCGGTCTCGACCCTGGCCTGCGCGCCGATCCTGATCTTCGGCTGGATCAGCCAGAAACAGCTGGTGCGCGGCCTGTCCTTCGGCGCCGTGAAATAACCAAACAACCCATTACCTGTAGCCGCTGCCGAAGGCTGCGATCGACCGCGTAGCGGGCGCGCTCTTGAAGACCCCGTAGGTTCTTCGAGCCTTATTGCGGCAGCGGCTACACACCGACATTCAGAAACATGGAGGCCCATCATGGCCAACCTGAAAATCAAGAATCTGCAAAAAGGCTTCGAAGGTTTTTCCATCATCAAGGGCATCGACCTGGAGGTGCACGACAAGGAGTTCGTGGTCTTCGTCGGCCCCTCGGGCTGCGGCAAATCCACCCTGCTGCGGCTGATCGCCGGGCTGGAGGAAGTCAGCGGCGGCAGCATCGAGCTGGATGGCCGCGACATCACTGAAGTCAGCCCCGCCAAGCGCGACCTGGCCATGGTGTTCCAGACCTACGCCCTGTACCCGCACATGAGCGTGCGCAAAAACATGTCCTTCGCCCTGGACCTGGCCGGCGTGCCGAAAGCCGAGGTGCAACAGAAGGTCAACGAAGCGGCGCGCATCCTCGAGCTGGGGCCGATGCTGGAGCGCAAGCCCAAGCAGCTGTCCGGCGGCCAGCGCCAGCGCGTGGCCATCGGCCGGGCCATCGTGCGCAACCCGAAGATCTTCCTGTTCGACGAGCCGCTGTCCAACCTCGATGCCGCGCTGCGGGTGCAGATGCGCCTGGAGCTGGCGCGCCTGCATAAAGAGCTGCAGGCGACCATGATCTATGTGACCCACGACCAGGTCGAAGCCATGACCCTGGCCGACAAGGTGGTGGTGCTCAACGGCGGCCGCGTGGAACAGGTAGGTTCGCCGCTGGAGCTGTACCACAGCCCGGCCAACCTGTTTGTCGCCGGTTTCCTCGGTACGCCGAAGATGGGCTTCCTCAAGGGCCGGATCAGCCGGGTCGATGGCCAGGGCTGCGAGGTGCAGCTGGATGCCGGAACCCGCATCCAACTGCCGCAAAGCAGCGCCAGGCTGAGCGTCGGCAGCCCGGTGACCCTGGGCATTCGTCCCGAGCACCTGGAACTGGCCCGCCCCGGCGACTGCACCCTGCAAGTCACCGCCGACGTCAGCGAACGCCTGGGCAGCGACACCTTCTGCCACGTCGTCACCGCTTCCGGCGAAGCCTTGACCCTGCGTATCCGCGGCGACCTGGCCAGCGCCTACGGCCAGCAGCTGAACCTGCACCTGGACGCCGAACACTGCCACCTCTTCGATGCCGACGGCGTGGCCGTGGCCAGGCCGCTGCGCGCCGCCGCCTGAACGAGAACCGAACGATGAAACTGAACAGACACAACCTCCACCACCTGGCCCCCGAAGTGCGGCTGCCCGCCTACGACCTGGCCGAGATCCGGCAAGGCATGGTGCATATCGGCGTGGGCGGCTTCCACCGGGCGCACCAGGCCTACTACACCGATGCCCTGATGAACACCGGCGAAGGCCTGGACTGGGGCATCTGCGGGGTCGGCCTGCGCGCCGAGGACCGCCGTGCCCGCGACGACCTGGCCGGCCAGGACTGCCTCTTCACCCTGTTCGAGCTGGGCGACAGCGCCGCCGCCGAAGTGCGGGTGATCGGCGCGATCCGCGACATGCTGCTGGCCGAGGACGGCGCCCAGGCGCTGATCGACAAACTGGCCGACCCGCAGATCCGCATCGTCTCGCTGACCATCACCGAGGGCGGCTACTGCATCGACGACAGCAGCGGCGAGTTCATGGCCCACCTGCCGCAGATCCAGCACGACCTGGCCCACCCGCAGCAGCCGAAGACCCTGTTCGGCTTTCTCTGCGCGGCCCTGGCCCTGCGCCGGGCGGCCGGGGTCCCGGCCTTTACCCTGATGTCCTGCGATAACCTGCCGCACAACGGCGCCGTGACCCGCAAGGCGCTGCTGGCCTTCGCCCGCCAGCGCGACGCCGACCTGCACGACTGGATCGCCGCCAACGTCAGCTTCCCCAACGCCATGGTCGACCGCATCACGCCCATGACCAGCACCGCCCACCGCCTGCAACTGCACGACCAGCACGGCATCGACGACGCCTGGCCGGTGGTCTGCGAACCCTTTGCGCAATGGGTGCTGGAAGACCAGTTCGTCAGCGGCCGGCCGGCCTGGGAAAAGGTCGGCGTGCAATTCACCGACGACGTCACGCCCTACGAGGAGATGAAGATCAAGCTGCTCAACGGCAGCCACCTGGCCCTGACCTACCTGGGCTTCCTCAAGGGCTATCGCTTTGTCCACGAGACGATGGCCGACCCGCTGTTCGTGGCGTACATGCGCGCCTACATGGACCAGGACGTGACCCCGCAACTGGCGCCGGTGCCGGGCATCGACCTCGGCGACTACAAAAACACCCTGGTGGCGCGCTTCTCCAACCGGGCGATTGCCGACCAGCTGGAGCGGGTCTGCTCCGACGGCTCGTCGAAGCTGCCCAAGTTCAGCGTGCCGACCCTCAACCGCCTGATCGCCGATGGCCGCGACACCGAGCGCGCCGCCCTGGTGGTCGCCGCCTGGGCCCTGTACCTCAAGGGCGTGGACGAAAACGGCGCCACCTACAGCATCCCCGACCCGCGCGCAGCGTTCTGTCAGGCGCTGGTGGCGGATGACGCGCTGATCAGCCAGCGGTTGTTGGCGGTCGAGGAGATCTTCGGCACGGCGATCCCCGCCAGCGCCGAATTCACCGCCGCCTTCGAGCGCTGCTACAGCAGCCTGCGCGACGACGGCGTGACCCGCACCCTGGAGCGGATATTGGCCCGGGACCGCTGATGCTTGCCTGTCGCTGTCGCGTTTCTCCAGGCCGATCGCGGACTCAGGTTTTGCGGTTGCGCTGCAACCGGTCGCAGCCTCGCGAGCTCGGCAGCGGCTACAGTGGGTTTGATTCGAATTTTGTGCAGGTTCATCCATGACGACGCAACAGCTTTTCCTCGGCATCGACTGCGGCACCCAGGGCACCAAGGCCATCGTCCTCGACGCCGCCAGCGGTGAAGTACTGGGGCTGGGCGCGGCGCCCCACAGCCTGATCAGCGGCGCCAACGGCCGCCGTGAACAGGACGTCGGGCAATGGCGCGAGGCGTTCGCCCTGGCCACCCGCCGGGCCTTATTGGCGGCCGGGGTCAGCGGCCTGGATATCCTCGGCATCGGCGTGTCCGGCCAGCAGCACGGCCTGGTCCTGCTCGACCCGCAGGGCCAGGTGCTGCGCCCGGCCAAGCTCTGGTGCGACACCGAATCCACCCCGCAGAACCAGCGCCTGCTGGATTACCTGGGCGGCGAACAGGGCTCCCTGGAGCGCCTCGGCGTGGCGATTGCCCCCGGCTACACGGTGTCGAAACTGCTGTGGACCCGGGAGCAGCATCCACAGATCTTCCAGCGCATCGCCCATGTCCTGCTGCCCCACGATTACCTGAACTACTGGTTGACCGGCCGCTGCTGCAGCGAATACGGCGATGCCTCGGGCACCGGCTATTTCAATGTGCGCACCCGGCAATGGGACCTGGCGCTGCTCAGGCACATTGACCCCGACGGCCGCCTGGAAGCCGCCTTGCCGGAACTGCTCGAAGCCCACCAGCCAGTGGGCACCCTGCTGCCGGAGATCGCCCGGCAGCTGGGCCTCAACCCCCGGGCGCTGGTGTCCAGCGGTGGCGGCGACAACATGCTGGGGGCCATCGGCACCGGCAATATCCAGCCCGGGGCGATCACCATGAGCCTGGGTTCCTCGGGCACCCTGTATGCCTATGCCGAGCAACCCCGGGTCAGCGCGGACGCCGCGGTGGCGACCTTCTGTTCTTCCAGCGGCGGCTGGCTGCCGCTGATCTGCACCATGAACCTGACCAACGCCACAGGCGCGGTGCGCGAGCTGTTCGAGCTGGATATCGACGCCTTCAACCAGCTGGTGGCGCAGGCGCCGATCGGCACCGAGGGCGTGTGCATGCTGCCGTTCCTCAACGGCGAGCGGGTCCCCGCCCTGCCCCACGCCAGCGGCAGCCTGCTAGGGTTGACCGCCAACAACCTGACCCGGGCCAACCTGTGCCGCGCGGTGGTGGAAGGCACCACCTTCGGCCTGCGCTACGGCCTGGACCTGCTGCGCCAGAACGGCCTGCAGAGCCAGAGCATCCGCCTGATAGGCGGCGGTTCGAAAAGCCCGCTGTGGCGGCAGATGGTCGCCGATATCATGCACACCCCGGTGGTCTGCACCGAGCAGAGCGAAGCGGCGGCCCTGGGCGCGGCGATCCAGGCGGCCTGGTGCGAGTCGCACGACAGCGGCCAGGCGCAGAGCCTGGCGCAGTTGTGCCAGCGCTGCGTGAGGCTCGATGCAAGCAGCGAAACCTTACCAACAGCGGCCAATGTCGCGGCCTACCAGCAGGCCTATGAACGCTACCAACAGCATGTGGCAACCCTTTTGAAGAGCGAATGACTATGTACCTGGTCTGTGGTGAAGCACTGTTCGATTTTTTCAGCGAAGACGATGCCGGCGGTCGGGCATCGCGGGTCAACTTCCAGGCAATCGCCGGCGGTTCGCCCTTCAATGTCGCGGTGGGTTTGCGCCGCCTGGGCGTGGACGCAGCACTGTTCGCCGGGCTGTCCACCGACTACCTCGGCCGGCGCCTGTTGCAGGTACTGCGCGACGAAGGCGTGGGCGAAGACTACCTGCTGCACGTCCAGGCCCCGACCACCCTGGCGATGGTCGCGGTGGGCGCCGACGGCTCGCCGCAATACAGCTTCCGTGGCGAAGGCTGCGCCGACCGCCAGTTGCAGCTGGCCGACCTGCCGCAACTCGACAGCCGGGTGCGCGGCCTGCACATCGGCTCGTATTCCCTGGTGGTGCAACCGATCGCCGACACCCTGCTGGCGCTGGTGCGCTGCGAGCGCGGCCAGCGCCTGATCAGCCTCGACCCCAATGTGCGCCTCAACCCGGCCCCGGACATCCAGTTGTGGCGCCAGCGCATCGACACCCTGGTCCGGCTGGCCGACCTGATCAAGGTCAGCGACGAGGATTTGCACCTGCTCTACCCCGACCAGGACCCGCAGCAAGTGATCGAAGGCTGGCTGCAGCATCACTGCCAGCTGGTGTTCCTGACCCGCGGCGCAGAGGGCGCGACGGTGTTCAGTCAGGCACATGGCCGCTGGTCGGCGCCGGCCATGCCGATTAAGATGGCCGACACCGTGGGCGCCGGCGACACCTTCCAGGCCGCCTTGATTGCCTGGCTGACCGAAAGGCAGCTGGACTCGTTGGAAGCTGTGGCGGGCTTGAGCCGGGACCAGATCGACCAGATGCTCAGGTTCGCCATCCGCGCCGCGGCGCTGACCTGTGGCAAAACCGGGCCGGACCTGCCCTATCGCCACCAACTGAACTGATCGAAGGAGCGCCACGCGGCGCTCCCATAGACCCGAATAGAGCCTTGCCTTTGACCCGCTTTGCCTATGCCGCCGTAGTACTCCCCCTCGTCCTGACCGGCTGTGCGACCTCGCCGCCGGCCAACCCCAACGACATCTGCGAAATCTTTCGCGAGAAAAGCGACTGGTACAAGGCGGCCAAGGCCACCGAAGAGAAATGGGGGGTGCCGATCCAGGTGCCGCTGTCGATCATCTACCAGGAATCGAGCTTCAAGCAGGACGCCTTGCCGCCCCGCAAATACCTGTTGTGGGTGATTCCCTGGGGTCGGGTCAGCACCGCGGCCGGCTACCCGCAGGCCAAGGACGAAGTCTGGGGCGACTACCAGCGCAAGGGCGACAACTACTGGGCCAGCCGCACCAACTTCGCCGACGCCACCGACTTTATCGGCTGGTACATGGACCAGACCACGCGGGTCAATGGCGTGACCAAGCAGGACGCTTACCGCCAGTACCTCAACTACCACGAAGGCTGGGGCGGCTACCGCCGCCAGACCTATACGGCCAAGCCCTGGCTGCAGACCGTGGCGGGGAAAGTGCAAAGCCGCTCCAACCTCTACGGCCAGCAATACGCCGGTTGCCGGGAAGAGCTGAACCGCGGCTTCTGGAGCCGCTTCTGGAATTGGCTGTAAGCGCCTGACGCCGCTCTCCCCGCCTCCTCGTTCTCTGTAGCCGCTGGCGCAGCCTGCGATCGGGTTGGGCGGCATTCCGACGAAGCAGTCGTAAAACCAGCCAATGCGTTTATCCAGGCATATCGCGGACTCAGCTTCCGGCAGCGCCGTCAGAGAATCGAGAAGTTGTAGCTGACAATCAGCCGCGTCTCGTCCACGTCCCGGGCGAACTTCTCGTAGTTGCTGCGGTAGGTGGCGTTACGCAGGCGCAGGCTGACGTCCTTGAAGGTGCCACTCTGCACCACGTACTTGAGTTCGCTGTCGCGTTCCCACTCACGGCCTTCCTGGTCGCTGCCCGGGACCTTGATATGGTCGCCGCTGACATAGCGGGTCAGGAAACTCAGGCCGTTGATGCCGATGGCCTTGAAGTCGTAGTCGTAGCGCAGCTGCCAGGAACGCTCCTGGGCGGCGGCGAAGTCGTTGACCTGCACATAGTTGACCAGGTACGGGTTGCTGCCATCGAGGTAGGGCATCGAGTTGTCGCCGTTCATGCGCTGCCAGCCGGCGCTGAAGGTGTGGCCGTCGATGGCGTAACCGAGCATGCCGCTCAGGGCGCGGTTATCGATGGAGCCGGCGCGCTCGGCGCCGCTGTCGGCACTCTTGAGCAGGCGCAGGTCTGCCTTCAATACACCCGGGCCCAGCGGCTGGTTGGCCAGCAGGCCGATGAAGTGCTGGCGGTAGATGTCTTCCAGCTCGGCGTAGTGGTACTGGCCGGTCAGGCGATCGTTGAACTTGTAGTCGATGCCGTACATGTCGAAATGGTCGGCGGTGACGTTGCAGGCATAGCGTTTGTTCTTGCAGTGCACGCGGATGTCCTGGGCGTCCGTGGAGTCCCGGGCGGTGTACCGGTCCAGGCGCGCGGCCATGAACGTCAGGTCCTTGACCTCCTTGGACGTGAGCATGGCGCCGTTGAACAGGGTCGGCAGCAGGCGCCCGTCGTTGTACTTGAGCAGCGGCAGGTCCGGCAGCAGCGCGCCGTACTTGAGCACGCTCTGGGACAGGCGCACCTTGGCCGTCAGGCCGAGCTTGGCGTACTGATCCTTGGAACCCCGCGGGTCCTGGCCGCTGGACGGCAGCAGGCCGCTGTTGCTGCGGTCGGGGCTGGAATCGAGCTTGAAGCCGAGCATGCCCAGCGCGTCGATGCCAAAGCCGACGGTGCCTTCGGTGTAGCCCGATTGCAGGTTGAGAATGAAGCCCTGGGCCGCCTCTTCGCGCTTGGAGGCACCCTGATCGTTGCTGGTATGGCCGTCGCGGAAGTCACGGTTGAAGTAGAGGGTGCGCGACTCGAGCTTGGCGCTGCTGTCTTCGAAGAAACCCGCGGCCTGGGCGGTAAAACCCGCGCACAGGCAAAGGGCGCCGAGGCCCACTGTTTGATAACGCAGCGATCGGGATGAGTGCAGCAAAGGGAAAGGGGGACGCATGAAAAGCTCCAGCAGTGCATCGGTAACGCGGATGAAAGAAAGGCAATAGCAATCCATCTGGCGAATCATTTCTGGCCAGGTGAATTGATCAAATCAATGTTGACCCGCAATGATGGCAGATGGCTTTGACGGGCTACACCCGACTTTAGTCTGAAGCTGCTACAGCCTTTGGCGCTTCCCGAGCGCCTCCAGCGCTCTGCCCTGCCCGCAATAAAGCGATCATTTCCAACACTTTTTCCCTTCGTGGAGGCCCTTGGCCGAGGCGCCATTCATTGGGCGATTCCAGAGGTTTTGGATCCAAGAAAGTGTCTACCGAGGATAAAAACGCTGTTTTTCTTGCTCAAAAAAATACCGTTCGTCGGCTAAATTTGCCTTATGGGGTTTTGTAACAAGGAATTGACACAATGCTATCCCCACCCTTTCAGTATCTCTATCTATTTAATTTTAAACATAATTAATCAATTCAAATAGGGATCCAAAATGCCATCGTCATTTATATAACACGGCAAACCGCCAATTAACCGTCTCCATGCTGTGGTAGTGTCAAAAAAAGAACGCAAAAAGGGCTTGCACCTATTCAGTTCTTTAAGAAGTGGGCAGAAAAAAACTCACTCATTACCCATCACGGATGAGGTTCCTCCCTTGGATGTCAGCGTTTTTGGTACCGGCTACGTCGGCCTGGTACAAGCAGTCGCCCTGGCCGACGTCGGCCACAACGTGGTCTGTGTCGACATCGACGGCCAGAAAGTCGCCCAATTGCAGCGCGCCATCGCGCCCATTCACGAGCCGGGGCTGACGACGCTGATCGAGGACAATCTGAAAGCCGGTCGCCTGTCCTTCACCACCCAGGCCCAGGACGCGGTGAACCATGGCGAGCTGATGTTTATCGCGGTGGGCACCCCGTCCAACGAAGACGGCTCCGCCGATCTCGATCACGTGATCGCCGTGGCCCGCGACATCGCCCGCCTGATGCACAGCGACAAGACCCTGGTGATCAAGTCCACGGTGCCGGTGGGCACCGCCGACCTGGTGCTGGAAACCGTCATCGAGCAGCTCACCGACCTGGGCAAGTCCGAGCTCAAGGTGCATGTGGTGTCCAACCCCGAGTTCCTCAAGGAAGGCAGCGCGGTGGCTGACTGCATGCGCCCGGACCGGATCATCGTCGGTTGCGCCCATGACAAGCCGCGCCAGCAGTTGAGCGAGCTGTACGCGCCGTTCAACCACAACCGCGACCGCCTGATGTTCATGGATAACCGCAGCGCCGAGCTGGTGAAGTACGCCGCCAACGCGATGCTCGCCACGCGCATCAGCTTCATGAACGAAATGGCCAACCTGGCCGAGCGCCTGGACGTCGACATCAGCGCCGTGCGCAAGGGCATCGGCGCCGACCCGCGGATCGGCTACCACTTCATCTACCCGGGCGCCGGTTTTGGCGGCTCGTGTTTCCCCAAGGATCTCAAGGCACTGATCCACACCGCCGAGAGCCATGGCCTGGAGCCGCACATGCTCAAGACCGTGCGCGACGTCAACGAGCAGCAGCGGCATGTGCTGTTCCGCAAGCTCAAGGCGCATTTTGGCGACGACCTGCGGGGCAAGGTCATCGCCATCTGGGGGCTGGCCTTCAAGCCCAACACCGACGATATGCGCGAAGCCACCAGCCGCTACCTGATGGAAGCGCTGTGGGACGCCGGCGCCACGGTGCATGCCTACGACCCGGAAGCCATGACCGAATGCCGGCGCCTGTACGGCTACCGCCCCGACCTGCAGCTGTGCGCGACCCGCGACGACACCCTGCAATGCGCCGATGCGCTGGTGATCTGCACCGAGTGGAAGGCCTTTCGCGTGGTCGATTTCAACCAGCTGCGCGAGCGCCTCAAGGCGCGGCTGATCGTCGACGGGCGCAACCTCTACAACCCGCAACAGGCGGCGGATGCCGGCCTGCATTACCTGAGCATCGGCTTACCCTATCGCCTACCGGGGGCGCTCTACGCATGAATATCCTGATCACCGGGGCCGCCGGTTTCATCGGCGCCCATACCGCACTGCGTTTGCTCAAGGATGGGCATCAGGTCACCGGGCTGGATAATTTCAACGACTACTACGACCCGCAGCTCAAGCGCGACCGGGTGCGTTGGGTGGAGCAACAGGTGGGAGCCTTCCCGCTGTACCGCCTGGACTTGAGCGATGCCGACGCCCTCGACCGGCTGTTCGCCCAGGTCCGCCCGCAGGTGGTGATCAACCTGGCGGCCCAGGCCGGGGTGCGTTATTCCCTGGAAAACCCCAAGGCCTACCTGGACAGCAACCTCGGCGGCTTTCTCAACCTGCTGGAGATGTGCCGGCGCTACCCGGTCGAGCACCTGATCTACGCCTCGTCCAGCTCGGTGTACGGCGCCAACCATCACACGCCGTACAAGGTCAGCGACAACGTCGACCACCCGCTGTCGCTGTACGCCGCGAGCAAAAAGGCCAACGAGCTGATGGCCCACAGCTACAGCCACCTGTTCGACGTGCCGGCAACCGGCCTGCGCTTCTTTACCGTGTACGGCCCCTGGGGCCGTCCGGACATGTCGCCGATCCTGTTCGCCCAGGCCATCAGCGAAGGCCGGCCGCTGAAGCTGTTCAACTACGGCATGCACCAGCGCGACTTCACCTACATCGACGACATAGTCGAGTCCCTGGTGCGTCTGCTGGGTAAACCACCAGTGCGCGACCCGCTGTGGGACCGCGAACAGCCCGACCCGGCCACCAGCATGGCGCCCTGGCGCCTGTTCAACATCGGCGGGCAGCGCCCGGTGGAACTCAAGGACTACGTCGCCACCCTGGAGCAACTGCTCGGGCGCAAGGCGCTGGTCGAGTACCTGCCGCTGCAGCCCGGCGATGTGCTGAACACCTGCGCCGATGCCAGCGCCCTGGAGAACGTCACCGGCTTCGGCCCGCAGGTGCCCCTGGCCGAAGGCCTGGGGCGCTTCGTCGACTGGTTCCAGAGCTACTACCGGCCGCCTTCGCCGCCACGGGCCTGACGAACCGCACCGAGCTGCACCGGCGAACCCGCTCGCCGCTTCTACCCACTGCCTATGGAAATACCCCGATGGACATGGAGAGACCATTCTCATCGCCTGTGCCTTCTGTTCCCGAGGAGCCGACACCGGCTGCCGGCCCCGTCCATATCGACCGGCGCAACGACCCGTTCCGGCGCAAGGTCGAGGCCGCCGTCGAGCTGCAACGCCGTGGCTGGCTGACCGGTCGCCGCGGCGGCTGCCCCTGGACCCTGTCCCTGAGCAAGCGCCTGACTTCGACCCTGCTGGCCGCGCTGATCCTGCTGCTGATCGCGCCGCTGCTGCTGGCGATCGCTCTGCTGATCAAGTTGACCAGCCCCGGCCCGGTGTTTTTCGTGCAGCTGCGTACCGGCTTTCGTGGCCGGCGTTTCGGCATGTACAAGTTCCGCACCATGGTGGTCAACGCCGAATCCCTGAAGGACTCGGTGCGCCACCTGAACAAGCACGGCCCGGACTCGGTGGACTTCAAGATCGACCGCGACCCGCGGATCACCGGGATCGGCGGTTTCCTGCGGCGCACCAGCCTCGACGAGTTGCCGAACCTGATCAATGTGCTGCTCGGCCAGATGCGCATCGTCGGCCCGCGGCCGACCTCGTTCCACGCCCAGACCTACAAGGAACACCACCTCGGCCGCCTGAGCATCTACCCCGGCATCACCGGCCTGTGGCAGGTGTCCGGGCGCAGCGATGTGGATTTCGACGGCCGGGTGACCCTGGACATGACCTACATCTTTCAGCAGAGCCCCTGGCTGGACCTGAAGATCCTCCTCAAAACCCCTCTCAAAGTCCTCAACGGCCACGGAGCAAGTTGAAATGGCGGCTGCAACCTTTGCCAGTCTGGAAATCCAGACCCCCACCGAAAGCAACCTGGCCGTGACCGTACTCGACCAGCAGCTGCGGGTGATCCTGCTCACCGCGCCGAACGGCAACAGTGGCGTGACCACCAGCAGCCTGGCCCTGGCCAACGAGCTGGCGCGCACCAGCCGCGGGCGGGTGCTGCTGCTGGACACCAGCCTCGCCGACAACAGCCTGACCCGGCGCCTGGGCCTGGAACAGAACCCGGGCTTCCTCGACCTGGTGCTGGCCGAGCAGCCACCGAGCCTGGCGTCCTGCATCGAGCACCCCGGTGCCCCGAGCTTCGACTTCCTGCCCCTGGGGCGTCGCCAGCAGTACAGCGAACGCCTGACCAGCCAGCCGCTGCAGGAACTCTTCGCTGCGCTGAACGAGGTGTACCGCTTCGTGATCGTCGACGGCGACCCGGTGTACAGCAACGGCGACCTCCTCACCCTGAGTACCCAGGTCGATGGCGTGGTGCTGGTGGTGCGCAGCGAGGAAACCCGCTGGGAAGTGGCCCAGGCCGCCGCGCAACGGCTGGTCCAGGCCGAGGCGAAGCTGATCGGCAGCGTGTTCAACGCGCGCAAGTACTACATGCCCAAATGGGTCTACGACCGTCTCTGACCGGCACAAGGAAAGTCTGCACATGAAACCTCAAGCGCTCCCCCTTTGCCTGTTGCTGGCCGCCCTCGCCGGCTGCACCAGCCCCGATGTCGAGGAAATGCCGGTGCATGTCCTCAGCGCCGAGGCCGGCCAGGGCCAGATGACCGAAGTGCTGCCGGTGGAGCAGGTCCTGCGTCCCCAGGACGTGCTGGACGTGATCTTCCACATCGGCAGCACCAGCCAGACCCGCTATCGGGTGCAACCGGGCGACCAGGTCGACGTCTCGTTCCTCAGCGCCGCCGAGCTGGGCGGCAACAAGCTGGTGCTGCCCGACGGCAGCATCGAGATGCCTTACGTGGGCAATGTGCAGGTTGCCGGGCTGACCGCCGAAGAGGCGCGCCGAACCCTGGAAAGCGCCTATTCGCGGGTGCTGAAAAAACCCCAGGTGACCTTTTCGATTTCCCACGCCATGGCCCAGCTGGACAACCTGCGCACCAGCCTGACCAACCCGGCCACGGGCCTGAGCCGCGAGATCACCGTCGGCTCGGACGGGCGCGCCAGCTTCCCATTGCTCGGCGCCATGTCCTTGCAGGGCATGACCCTCAGCCAGCTGCAGAAGACCATCAACCAGCGCTACGCCAAGGAAGTCGGCCAGGTCAGCGCCGATGTGCTGCTCAAGTCGACGGCCGCCAACGAGGTGTTCGTGCTCGGTGAAGTCGGCCAGCCCGGCGCCTACCCGATCCGCCGCCCGGTGTCGGTGCTCGAGGCCCTGACCCTGGCCAAGGGCGCCGGCCCCACCGCGCGCCTGGACTCGGTGGTGATCATGCGCCGCACCGGCAACCAGGTGCAGGCCCGCACCTACGACGTCGCCGCCGCGCTGGACCGCAACGCCGCGCAGTTCGCCTACCTGCAGCCGGACGACCTGCTCTATGTGCCCAAGACCCGCCTGGCCAAGGCCGGCGCGTTCAGCAAGCAACTGGCGGACATCATCATGTTCCAGGGTGTCGGCTTCAGCTTCGGCTACCGCGTCGACAACAAAGAATCGGACAACAATTGAGCCTTCCCGCGATGAACAGAATCGAAAACTACCTGCACGAGTTCCTCCTCGTGTTCTTCGTCAATCGCCGGCTGATCAAACGTGTGTTCCTCGGCTTCGCCGTGATCGCCCTGCTGTTGCCGCTGGTGCTGCGGCAGAGCTACGAGATCACCGCCGAAGTCATAGTGCAGTCGAAGAAGCTGTCGCAGAGCGACGCCAACACCGTGCTCACCCCGGACAGCGACAAGTTCATCCCGCCGTCCCTGGCGGACATGGAAACCGAGAGCAATATCCTGCGCTCGCCGACGCTGATCCGCGAAACCATCGGCCAGTTGCGCGACGCCGGCGAGTTCGGCGACGGCGAGGGCCTGCTCGCCCGGCTGCTCTTCAATCCGCTGCGCGATCATGTGACCACCCCGTTGCGCGCAGCCCTGGGCCTGAAGATCGAACCGGTGCGCGACACCGCCCTGGACGCCATGACCAACCAGGCGGTCAAGGACCTGAAGATCGCCACCCTGCCCGGCTCCAACGTGATCTCGGTGGTCTACGCCAGCGCCGACCCGACCCAGGGCACGCGTTTCGTCGAGCGCCTGCTGGCCAACTACCTGAAGAACCGCCAGGACCTGCAATCCAACGAGCTGCCGCAGGCCTTCTTCGAGCAGAAGAAAGTCCAGTACCAGGAACGCCTGGACGACCTCGAAGGCTTGCGCCAGGCCCTGCTGGAAGCGGCCCATGCCTCCGATCCCAAGGAAGAGATCACCTTCCGCCTGAACGCGATCAACACCGAGGAGCAGTCGCTCAACGGCTACCGCGACCAGGCCCTGGAGAACCAGCGTCGCCTGGACTA
The DNA here is from genome assembly GCF_017349775.1 of Pseudomonas sp. GW460-12-10-14-TSB1. NCBI lineage: Bacteria > Pseudomonadati > Pseudomonadota > Gammaproteobacteria > Pseudomonadales > Pseudomonadaceae > Pseudomonas > Pseudomonas sp. GW460-12-10-14-TSB1. The sequence continues at coordinate 113,239 of NZ_JACNAC010000009.1, read as the reverse complement.
CCTGCAAAACAACTTGAAGGCCGCGCGCAAGGGCAGCCTGACCGACTACACCTTTCCCTTCGCCTTCGCCAACACAGTGGACAACGTGGCCTACGAGGACCGCGAGATCAAACAGCTGGGCGAACAGCTGACCAACCTGGTGAGCCAATACGGCACCACCTCCGACACCTACCGGGCCGACAGCGTGCCGATGCAGCAGCAGCGCGAGCAGATCGTCCGCGCCCGCGCGCAGTTCCTCAAGGTCGTGGAAAACCGCGTCCGCGAGCGCACCAGCGACCTGCAGATCACCAATTCGGTGATCGCCCAGAAGACCGCGCGGATCAACGAATACAAGACCCGCGTGCGCGACCTGCAGGAAGTGCTGAGCAAGCTGCGCCAGCTCGACACCGAGATCGACGCCCTGCACAAGGCCTTCTTCACCTACACCCAGCGCTACGAAGAAAGCCGCGGCGAACGCCTGATCAATGGCGAGCTGTCCAACGCCCGGGTGCTCAGCCAGCCTTATGAACCCAGCGAGGCGGCCTTCCCCAAACCCATGCTGATCATTCCCCTGGGCCTGCTCACCGGCCTGCTGCTGGCGATTGCCCTGGGTTATGTCTACGAGTTCTTCGATCACCGCTTCAAGCATCCGGCCCAGGTCGGCGACCACCTGAACCTGCCGGTGCTGATGGTGCTCGACGCGGTGCAAGTGCCTGTGGTCAATCCCTACCCGCGCTGGACCTGGCAGTGGCTCTGGCACTGGGCCAAGCAGTGAACCGCACGGAAAGCGAGATGCTCATGGCCGACCTGCCGATTGTCCATGTGATCCACAGCGGCGGTTTCTATGGCGCCGAACGCATGCTGCTCGATCACTGCCGGGGCATGCCCGGGCAGCATCGGGTGCTGTTTATCGACGCGCCGCCGGCCCTGCTCGAACGTTTTCGCGCGGGCGGCGTCGAGTGCCACAGTTGCAGCGGGCTGCGGGCCATGCTCAGGCATCTGAGCCCGCAACCGGTGCTGCTCAATGCGCACAATTTCAAGGCCCAGCTGTTTGCCCTGCTCTGCGCCTGGCGCCTGGGCCTGCCGCTGGTATGGACCCAGCACGGGTTCACCCCGCGCAGCGCCAAGCAGAAGTTCTACACCTGGCTCAGCCTGCGCCTGTGCCGCCGTCGCACGGTGCGGCGGGTGGCCTGCGTGGCGCAGAGCATCGCCCGCTTGCATCGCCAGGCCGGGGTCGAGGCGGAGAAACTGCAGGTGATCCCCAATGGTTTGCCCGAGCAGTGCATCCCCGACCAGAACCTGCGCGACCCCAATGCGCCGCTAGTGGGCTTCGTCGGCCGCCTGAGCCAGGAAAAAGGCCCGGACCTGTTTCTCGACGCGCTGATCCCGCTGTGCCAGCAACGCCCGGCGCTTAAGGTAGTGCTGCTCGGCGACGGGCCCCTGAGCGAGATGCTGCGCCAGCGCATCCAGGAAGCCGGCCTGGAGTTGCAGATCCTGATGCCGGGCTACCAGAACAACATGAGCAAATGGATGCATCGCCTCAGCGTGCTGGTGCTCAGTTCGCGCACCGAAGGCACACCGATGATCCTGCTCGAAGCCATGCAGGCCGGCACGCCGATCGCCGCCTTCGCCGTCGGCGGCATTCCCGATGTGATCGAACACAGCGTCAACGGCCTGCTCGCCCAGCCGCTGGACAGCGCCGAACTGGCCGGGCATATCGCCGAGCTGCTGGACGACCCCGACCTGGGCGAACGCCTGAGCCTGGCGGCGCGCCAGCGGCAACGCCGCGACTATCACCTGCCGCGCCTGGCCCTGCGCTGGCAGGCCCTGTATCGCGCGGCCCACGAGGCCTGGAACCGATGATCGCCTCCCTTTCCCTGGGCGTCCTGCTGGGGCTGGCCTGCCTGCTGCTGCTCGCCAGCCCCTGGCCCTACCTGGCGCCGCTGGTGGTGGTCGGCTTGTTCGGCCTGGCGCTGCTGTACCGCCGTACCGGCTGGGGCCTGCTGGGCATCTGCGCGCTGGTACCGTTCGAAGGCCTGTTCAAGGACAGCTCTTTTTCCGCGGCCAAGCTGCTGGGGGCCTCGCTGATCCTGATCCTGCTGTTCAAGCTGCTGATGCGCCAGATCGGCGAGACACGCCTGCGCAGCAACCTGTGGCGGGCGCTGCTGCCGTTCCTGCTGTGCCTGCTGCTGAGCCTGATGTACAGCGAGAACCTCGGGGTGTCCCTGGGCAGCCTGCGGGAACTGGCGGTGGGCCTGGTGCTGTTTTTCGTGACCCTGCTGATCGGCCGCGAGGTCAACCTGCTGATGCTCTGCCGCCTGCTGGCGCTGAGCGTGGCCGCCACCTGCGTGATCGCCCTGTTCTCGGCCAAGTACCAGGTCGGCGGCCGGGCCATCGGCCTGTTGCAGGACGCCAACTACTTCGCCCTGCTGATCGCCATGGCGGTGCCGCCGGCGATCCTCCTGGCCCTGCGCGAGCGGCACTGGCCGCTGCGGCTGTTCTGGGCCGGGGTGACCCTGACCCTGATGGCCGGCATGACCAAGACCGACTCGCGCTCCGGGCTGCTCGTTGTGCTGTTCACCATCGCCATCGGCGCCTGGCACTACCGCCATCGGCTGCAACGGCTGCGGCCCAAGCACCTGGGGTTCGTCATGTTCGCCGTGGCGATTGTCGTGCCTCTGGGCATCGCCGCGCTGCCGGCGGACTACGTGGCGCGGATCCAGTCCCTGAGCCTGCTCAAGTCCGGCTCCCACTCCGCCGACACTTCCCTGGGCCGACGCACCTCATACCTGGTGGTCGGCGGGCAGATGATCCGCGAGAACCCCTTGCTCGGTTCGGGCCTGGGCACCTTCCCGATCCATTACGCGCAGACCGGCTTTGCCAGCGGCTTCTCGGAAAACATGAACGAGCCGGACCTCTACCGGCGCGCCCACAACACTTACCTGGAGCTGTTCAGCGAACTGGGGATTCCCGGCGGCCTGAGCTTCGTCGCCCTGCTGCTGATGGGCCTGCGCAACTTCGAGCGGGCGCGGATCGCATGGCTGCACAAGGGCCAGCAGGACCAGGCCGACATCGCCACCCACCTGGGCCTGAGCCTGCTGGCCCTGGCGGTGTTCCTGCTGTTTCTCAGCGCGCCGAACCACAAATACCTGTGGATCTTCCTGGCCCTGTCCAGCGTGCTGCGCCGCCAGGCCGAAGCGCCGCAGAGCCACCCCTACAAGGAAGCCAGGTCATGAAACGGATCAGCGTGATAGTGCCGATGTTCAACGAGGCGCGGCATATCCTGCGCACCCTGGACAGCGTCAGCAGCGCCGCCGCCGTGGCGGGGCTGGAATGCGAGCTGATCGTGGTCGACAACGGCTCGCGCGACAACGGCCCGCAACTGGCCATGGACCAGGGCGCGCGGGTGCTGCATTACCCCGGGCTGTCCATCGGCGCCCTGCGCAATCGTGGCGCGGCCAGCGCAACCGGCGACTGGCTGGCCTTCCTCGATGCCGACATCGAGGTGCCGCTGAACTGGCTGCTGCTGTGGAAATCCGCCGAAGCCAGCCAGCGCGCCGATGTCTTCGCCCTGGACTGCGATGCCCCGCGCAGCGCGCCCTGGTTCGCCCGCGCCTGGCAGCGCCGCAGCCTGTCCGGCAACCAGCAGGAACGCCTGTTGCAATGGCTGCCCACCCCCAACCTGTGCATGGCCCGGGTCTGGTTCAACCGCATCGGCGGTTTCGACGAGGCGCTGCGCACCGGCGAAGACAAGGATTTCGGCCTGCGCCTGAACCGCGCCGGCGCCCGCCAGTTGAGCCTGGCCACGCCCGTGGTGCAGCACTGGGGTTTCGAGGGCAGCTGGCGCGAATGGAGCGGCAAGGAGTTCTGGCGCCAGAGCAGCCATGTGCAGTTGCTGCGCAGTGGCGGGCTAAGCCCGCGGCTGTTGCGCTTTCCCCTGCTGTGCCTGGCCACCGCCCTGCTCAGCCTGCTGGCCTTGCTCTGCCTGCTCGGCGGGCAGTGGACGGCGGCCCTGCTGGCCCTGCTCGGCAGCGCCCTGGCGCCCCTGGGCCTGGCCCTGCGCCAGAGCTACCGGCACCGCGACCCGCTGTTTTTCCTGCAACTCTGGCTGCTGCACTGGCTGCGCCTGCACCTGGGCGCCGGCGCCCTGCTGCAGGGCCTTTTCAACCGTACTGCCGTGAGGCCCGATCGTGGCTAAGACACTCTTCTGGTTATGCCTGCTGTTGCCGGTCTACGCCTGGATCGGTTACCCGCTGATCCTGGCACTGATCAGCCTGTTCATCCGCAAACCCTGGGTCGAACCGGGGCCGCCCTTGTCGGTCAGCGTGATCATCGCCGCACACAACGAAAACCAACACATCGAGCACAAGCTGCGCACCCTGCTGGCCCAGGACTACCCGGCCACCGACCTGCAGATCATCCTCGCCAGCGACGGCTCGACCGACGCCACCGTAGCCACCGCACTGGCGATCCACGACCAGCGGATACTGGTGCTCGACCTGCCGCGAGTAGGCAAGGCCGGAGCGCTGAACGCCGCGGTGGAACTGGCGCGCAACGAGATCCTGGTGTTCACCGACGCCGACAACCAATGGTCCGGCGACACCCTCGGCAAGCTGCTCGCGCCCTTCGCTGACCCGGATGTCGGGGCCTGCGGCGGGCATATGATCATCCCCAACCCCGGCCACGCCCTGAGCCTGGGCGACAGCCTGTACCGGCACTACGAAGCCTGGCTGCGCGAGGCGGAAAACCGCACCGGCTGCATGGTCTCGGCCGACGGCGCGCTGCTGGCCCTGCGTCGCGAACTGTTCGAGCAGGTCCCGGCCGAGGTCAACGACGACTTCTTTATCAGCACCTGCGCGCCGGTGGCCGGCAAACGCATAGTCTACGTCGAGGAGGCCCAGGTGCTGGACCAGGGCGTGGACGAAGTCGGCAAGCAATACCGCCGACGCCTGCGGGTCACGGTCGGCGGCCTGCAGAGCCTGGCCCAGCGCCGTGGCCTGATGAACCCCTGGCGCCACGGCTTCTACGCGATAGCGCTGATCAGCCACAAACTGATCCGCCGCCTGGCGCCGGTGCTGCTGATCCCGCTGCTGCTCAGCAACCTGTGGCTGTGGAACGCCGGGGCCTTCTACAGCCTGTTTCTGATCGCCCAGCTGTGCGGTTATGGCGCCGGCCTGCTCGGCCTGCTCGACCCGCGCGGGCGCTTGCCCAAACCCTTTCGCCTGGCCGGTTTCGTCCTGGTGACCCTGGCCGGCATGAGCATGGGCCTCTGGCAATTTCTCCGCGGGCAGCGCTACAGCCTGTGGAACCCGCAGCAGAACCGATGACATGAGACTCAAACAACACTTCAAGCGCCTGGCCGGCACCGCCTATCTCAATAGCTTCGGGCGCACGCGCCTGAGCGAGGCCGGCGTGGTGCTGATGCTGCACCGGGTGCTGGCGGACGAAGGCGCGGCGAACCTGCCCCATCGCGGGCCGCTGTGTGTCGGCCGCCACAGTTTCGAGCACCTGCTGCGCTGGTTGCGCCGGCATTTCGACTGCGTGCCGCTGGAGCAGCTGCTGCTGTACCCCGGCGGCGATCGCCCGCGGGTGGCCCTGACCTTCGACGACGGCTGGCGCGATAACGCCGAGCAGGCCTATCCGCTGCTGGAACGTCATGAAGTGCCGGCGAGCATCTTCCTGTCCACCGATTTTATCGGCACCGGCAAGGCGTTCTGGTGGGAAGCCATAGGCGAGACCCTGTGGCGCCAACCCGAGAGCATCGCCGGCCGGCAACTGCAGGAGCAGTTGCGGGTGCTGGGCCTGGTGCTGCCGGCCAGCCTCAGGCAACCCGGCAGCGACGAAGCCCGCAGCCGTGACCTGGGGCTGTTGCTGCAACGCCTGAAAACCCTGGCCCCGGACAGCCTGCAGTTGCTGGCCGACAGTTGCCCGCGGGACACCGCGCCCCACAGCCTGGACTGGAGCCAGGTCAAGCGCCTGGAACGTTCCGGGCTGGTACGCTTCGGGCCCCATGGCGCCAGCCACGGCATCCTCACCCAACTCGACAGCGCCGCCCTGAAGGACGATCTGGCCCGTTCCCACGCTTGCGTGCAGCACCATTGCGCCTCGCCGCTACCAATCTATTGCTACCCCAATGGCGACCATGACCCCGTGGTGCGCCAGGCGGTCGCCGACCTCGGTTATCGCTATGCCCTGGGCACTGCCCCGGGGCTGATCGAACCCTCACGCAACGAGCCCCTGGCCCTGCCGCGCATCGACGTCAGCCAGGCCAGCGCCCGCTGCCCGTCGCTGCTGGCCTGGCGCCTATTGAAAGGGGCACGGGCATGAAACGCAACGGCTATGTCTGGCACCTGCTGCTGAGCATGGGCACGCGGCTGGCGATGATCGCCATTCGCCTGCTGCGCAATGTACTGCTGGCGCGCTTGCTGGGCCCGGCGGATCGCGGCCTGTTCGCCCTGCTCAGTGCCCTGCCCGACCTGATCGCCGCCCTCACCAGCGGCGGCCTGAACACCGCGGTGGGTTATGAAGCGGCGCGCCAGCGACCGATGGGCCTGCTGCTGACCCAGATCCTTATCTACGGTTGCCTGCTGGCCGGGACCCTGACCCTGATCGGCCTGCTGCTGATGAACAACCTGGGCCAGGACTGGTCGATCACCAGCCAGCTCGGCCCCTTCGCCTGGTTGTTGCTGCTGGCGGTGCCGCTGACCGTGCTCAAGAGCGGCCTGCTGACCCTGCACAACGCTGACGGTCGGGTCGGCGCCTTCAATGGCCTGCGCCTGCTGGAATCCCTGGTGCCTTTGCTGCTGTTTGTCCTGCTCTGGTGGCTGTGGCGCGACCAGGCCTTGTCGGCGGCGCTGGCCGGCTGGCTCGGCGGCACCTTGCTGGTGGTGCTGGCGGGCTGGTACTGGCTGGGGCGTTATCACCGGTTGCGGCTGCGCTGGCAGCCGGGCGAGCAAGGCAAGCTGCTGCGCTACAGCGCCCAGAGCCACCCCGGCGTGCTTTCCCAGCAATTGATGCTGCGCTGCGACTACCTGTTTATCGGCGCCCTGCTCGACCCGGTCGCCCTGGGCCTGTACGCCATGGCCAGCGCCGCCGCGGAACTGCTGCTGATCATTCCCGAGGCGGTGACCACGCCGCTGATGAAGCGCCTGCTGCAACAGGGCGAAGGCATCGAGCGCCTGACCCCGCTGGCCCTGCGCATCACCGCCACTGTGATGCTTGGCGCCTGCCTGGGCATGGCACTGGTCGGCCACTGGCTGATCGTCAGCCTGTTCGGCGAGGCCTACGGCCCGGCCTATCCGGCCCTGCTGGCGTTGCTGCCAGGGCTGTTCGGCCTGTGCTACGCGAGCATCCTGCGCCTGGACCTGCTGGGCAAGCAGCGCCCCGGCGCGCTGTCGTGGCTGCTGGGGGGCGGCGCGCTGCTCAACCTGCTGCTCAACGCCGCGCTGATCCCGACCCTGGGCATAGTCGGCGCCGGCCTGGCCTCGTCCCTGGCCTATCTGGCGGTGAGCCTGGCGATGCTGGTGATGTACTGCCGCCTGAGCGGCGTGGCCTGGTACCGCACCCTGCTCCTGTTGCCCGAAGATCTTGTGCAGTTGCGTGCGCTGTTGCGCCCTCGGGAGGCGGCATGCTGAAAGCCGGTCTCTACACGCTCCTGGCCCTGCTGAGCCTGGCCCCGGGCGCCCAGGCCGAATCCATGCAGTGGTCGAGCATCCGCGACGGCAGCCTGTACCTGCGCGCCGCACAACCGGATCGGCTGAAGATCGGCTGGAGCCCAGCCTGGCAGAGCGACGCCAATCGCGAGCAGCTGTACCTGCTGCAGCCCGACGGCCAGTTGTTCAAGCAACTGGAGATCCGCGCCGACCAGGCCTATGGCGAACAGGACATCGAACTGCCAGCGGCCACGGGCGACTATCGCCTGCAGATTCCCGGCTACAGCTTTCGCGGGTTCACCGTCAGCCACCGCGGCAGCACCGCGGCGCAGTTCGAGCCGACCAAGGTGCATTTCAGCGCTGAAGTGCACAGCGGCGCCGAGCTGTACTTCCGGGTCGCGGCCGGTGAGCAGGCGATACTGGCCGGCAAGTATTACGGCGGCGTCAGCGTCTTGCAGGCCAGCCGCCTGAGCGATGGCGCCAAGGTCCGCCTGGAGCTGAAAGAACATCCGGCCTACGGGCAATTCGACCAGATGGCGCTGCCGCCGGCCGAACAGGACGAAGTCTGGCGCCTGTCCCTGGGCGGCTCCGGCAAGGTGGCGTTCTGGCTGGACGGCACGGCCAATCTGTTTGCCCAGGAGGTCCAGCAACTGCACCCGCTGGACCAGCCCCGGGGCAAGGCCCACCTGCAGCTAAAACCCCAGATACTCGGGGCCACGCCGCGCCTGGGCATCGCCCTGCCCTATGCCCAGCCGCCGCAGTCCACCTTCGATCTGTTGCAGGCGATTGGCGCCCGCGCGGCCAACTTCTACAGCTTCGTCGATGTGATCGAGCAGGAGCCCGAACGGGAAATCGGCTTTCGCCGGCTGTACCGCGAGCGCTTCGGGATCGACCGCGACATCACCCTGCTGGCCGGCACCGGGCGCCGCGCCGTGCTCGCGGCGGATGCCCAGAGCTTCGCCGGCCTCGACGCCTGGCTGGCCGACAGCGTGCACCTGGCCGGCAACGGCCTGCACTACCTGGCCTTCGCCGACGAGCCCAACCTCAACTACCCGGACTACAGCAGCTACGCCCTGTACTTCGAGCAGATGCTGGCCCGGGCCAAGGCCAATCCCGAGGCTCGCGCGGCCGGTGTGCGGATCGCCATGCCGGCCAGTTCGCGGCTGCTCGACGGGCCGTTCCGGGTCGGCGCCGGGCAACGCCGCGGCATCGACTGGGCGCGCAAGCTGCTGGCGCAGCACGGTGAGGATATTGACGCCCTGGCCTGGCACGAATGGATGGTCCGCGACTTGCTCGCCACCCGCCGCTACCGCGACAGCGTGCGCGCCGCCGCCGAGCTGGTGGGCCTGGATGCCGCGGGCCGGCCGCGCAAGGCCCTGCTGCTGAGCCAGACCAATATCTCCAGCGGCCGCGACCTCAGCCCCTATCAGCAGGACAGCCATTACGCCGGTCTGTGGTGGGCCTCGGTGGTGATCAACGCCTCCGCCGACGGCCTGCTGGACATGCTCAATTGGTTCCAGGCCGCCGACGAGCCGGACTACCCCAAGGGCATGCTCGCGCAACGCAGCGCCAGCCAGTTCAGCCTCAAGCCGGTGGCCGTGGCCCAGCAGTTCATTGCCCGGCACTGGCTGACCAATGTCCAGGTCCTGGACAACTCGGCCTTCGAGGTCGATGCCCTGGCCATGAGCGAGGCCGGCCGCCACAGCCTGCTGGGGGTGAACAAGGCGTCGCGGGTGCAAGCGGTGAGCCTCGATGGCCCCGTCGGCCTGTGCCACGCGTCGCAGCTCAAGCTGAGCCTGCTCGGCCCCGACGACCAGCCTCGCGACGCGCCCCTTGAATGCCGCGATGGCCGGGTGCACTTCGAGCTGCCCGGCGAAACCCTGTTTGCCCTGACCTGGAAAGCCTTATGAGCCGATTGAGCACGTTGCTGGAAAAAATCCGTCGCAAGGGCCTGCGCGACAGCCTGCGGGTCCTGCGCGAGCGCTACTTCTATTACCACTGGGAATTGCTCAGCGTCGAACGCTCCCTGGCGCTGCCGGTGCCCTGCCCGGTCACCACGCGGCGCTGGCCCCAGGTGCCGATCGAGCGCGCGCTGCTGCCGGCCTTCGACAAGTACTTCGCCGCGCAGTTGCCGGCGATCCGCGGTTTGCTGGACAAGGGCTGTCGCGGCAATGCCCACCTCGACGCCGACGGCAACGTGATGCTGATGATCTGGATCAACGAGCGCGACTACTACGACGATCAGCTGTACCGCTGCTGGATCCGCATCCCGCCGGGCTGCATCTATCAGTTCGCCGGCGAGTGCGCCCTGCCTTACCGCGGTACCGGGGTGGTGGTGCTGGCGCAGAAACTGATCTGGGAGCACTACCGCGAACGCGGCTTCAAGGCCACCCGGGCGGTGGTCAACGTGCGCAACGAGGCGGCGCTGAAGCTGCACGTGCGCATGGGCTTTACCGAGGTCGGCGAATCGATCCACGTCTATTGCCTGTTGCGTTGCCTGCATTTCCATCGGCGCGTGCCCTATCACCAGCCACGCCTGCTGCACCTGCGTAAGCCACAGTTGTCGACGCGAGCGCAAACCTCGGCCGATTCCCGCAAGGAGCCGCTGTGACGATCCGCTTCGCCTGGCGTTCCAGCCTGCTGGACGAAGACTTTCCCGTCGCCGCCTTCGAGCAACTGCGCAACGCGGTCGAACGGGCCACGCCCTTCAATCGCCTGGCCTGGCTGCGTGGCGCCGAACAGGCACTGGACGCCGGGCAACATCTGCGGGTGCTGCTGGGCTGGCACGGGGAGCGGCTGGTGCTGTGCCTGCCGTTGCTGCATGGCCGCGAGCGCAAGGCTGGCTTGCCGTTGCAGGTAGTGCGCCATCTGGGCTTCCCCCTCAGCGACCGCCTGGCGCTGCTGGTGGCCGAGGACGCGCTGCCGGCCATGCCCTTGGCGCTACAGGAAATCCGCCGCGAGTTGCCCCATGCCCTGCTGCAGTTGAGCGAACTGCTGGCGGCCGGCCCCACCCTGGCGAGCTGGCGCGAGCACAGCTGGTACAGCGCCTGCGCGATCAGTTGTCGGGCGCCGGAACACCTGATTGTCGAGACCGATCGCCAGGAAGCCCAGGACAAGAACCTGCGCTACGAGCTACGCCGGGCGAAAAAACGCTGCGCCGAGATCGATGCCCGGGTGATCCGCGTCAGCCCCGATGGCGAGGGCATCGACGCACTGCTGGATTTTATCGGCGCCGTGGAACAGGCCAGCTGGAAAGGCGCGGACGGCCTGGGGATCTTCTCCGGCGCCCGCCGCCAGCAGTGGATGCGCGGCGCCCTGCGCGGGCTGGCCGACGACGGCTGCGTGCGCGTGGTGCTGCTCGAACACCAGGGCCGCTGCATCAGTTATCGCCTGGGGCTGTTGGAGCGCGGGCGGCTGTACGACTACAACATCGCCTTCCTGCCGGACTACGCCAGCCTAGGCAGCGGCCGACTGCTGCTCGACGAGTGGATTCGCTGGGGCCTCGACGAAGGCTGGCAGTGGGTCGATGCCTCGCGGGTCAGCCTCAGCCGCTCCAGCCATCAATTGCACGAACGCATGAGCGGCCAGGTCGAGCACCAGCGCTGGAGCTTCTATTCGCGCCGCCCCGGCGGCCTGCTCCTGGGCCTCGCCGATCGCCTCTGGCAAGCCCTCAAACCCCATGTCAAAAACTGGCGCGAACGCCGTGCCGCCCGCCAACCAAAAGAGAGCCGACCTTGAGCGCTACTTTGAACAGCCGTTTGAACAGCACAAAGACCGCGGCGAAGCTGCCGGCGGTGATCGTCAATGCCGACGACTTCGGCCTCGACCCCGAGTACAACCAGCTGACCCTGCGCGCCTTCGAGCGTGGGGTGATCAGCTCCGCGACCCTGATGGCCAATATGCCGGCCTTCGAGGACGCCTGCCGGCTGGCCCGCGAGAACAGTCTGCAAGGACGCATCGGCCTGCATTTCAACCTGACCTACGGCGAACCGCTGAGCGTGCCGATCCGCAGCCAGCGGCGGTTCTGCAACAGCAGCGGCGAGTTCGACCTCAGGCTGCCGCGCTCCGTCCTGCACCTGCCGGCCAGCACAGTGGCCGCGGTCCGGGAGGAACTCCAGGCGCAATGGCAGCGCTGCGTCGACCAGGGTCTGCGCCCGAGCCATATCGACTCCCATCAGCACGTGCACAACCTGTGGCCGATCGCCCCGATCGTCGCCCGCTTCGCCGCGCAACAGGGGGTGCCGGTGCGCCTGGCGCGCAATGTCGGGGGCAATATCGGCCTGGCCAAGCGCCTGTTCAAGAACGCCCTGAACCGGCGCATCGTCCGTTTGAGCGGCGCTACGGTGCTGTTCGTCTGTACTCCTCGAGACTTGCTGCAAGGCTTCCGGCCAGCCGGTGCGCTGGAAGTGGTGGTCCATCCGACCCTGCTGGCCGACGGCGATTTCGGTGACGATTACCTGCCCGAGGGGCAGTCCCTGGACCGGTTGCTACGGGAAACCCTGAGGGGCTATCGGTATATCGCCTACAGCCAACTTCGCTGATGCCCGTAGGGCGTTAGCCGGATGGGTTGTCAGGCCTGAGTGATAGTCAGCAGGGACATTTCTGAATGTTCCAGGGGGGCGGATGGCGGCGGCCGACCCCGCTTGAATCGACTGGCTTATTCCTGCACCATCCGCCCCCTGCTTATTCAATGGATGGATTTCACGGCATGCTGGATGCTAACGCTACCCATATTTCCCTGACGATCGAAGGCGCCTCGGTCGACCTTCAGGTCCTCAGTTTCGTTGGCCGCGAAGCCCTCAATCAGCCCTTCTGCTTCGATATCGAACTGGTCAGCACACGTCCCGACCTCAAGCTCGAGGAGCTGCTGCACAAGCCGGCCTGCCTGACCTTTGGCAGCACGGGCAAAGGCCTGATCCATGGCCTGGTGTACCGCATCGCCCAGGGCGATTCCGGGCGCAAGCTGACCCGCTACAGCATCAGCTTGACCCCACAGCTCAACTACCTGCGCCACAGCGTCAACCAGAAGATCTACCAGCACCTGAGCGTGCCGAAGATCATCGCCCAGGTCCTCGAGGCCCGCGGCATCCTGGCCGACGCCTACAGTTTCCAGCTCGGCGCCACCTATCCGGAGCGGGTCTACTGCACCCAGTACGACGAATCCGACCTGCACTTCATCCAGCGCCTGTGCGAAGAAGAAGGCATCCACTTCCACTTCCAGCACAGTGCCGGCGGCCACAAGCTGGTGTTCGGCGACGACCAGACGGTGTTCCGCAAACTGGCGACGGTGAACTACCAGCAGGACTCGGGCATGGCCGCCGAACAGCCGGTGATCAAGCGCTTCAACCTGCGCCTGGAGACCCGCACCAGCCGCGTCAGCCGCCGCGACTATGACTTCGAGAAACCGCGCCTGCTGCCCGAAGGCGCGGCCAAGTCCGGGGTCATGCCGGACCTGGAAGACTATGACTACCCCGGCCTGTTCACCCAGCAGGCCCGCGGCAAACAACTGGCAACCCGCGCCCTGGAACGCCACCGCAGCGACTACCAGCTGGCCGAAGGCAAAGGCGACGAGCCGAGCCTGGTCAGCGGCCACTTCCTGACCCTGGCCGAACATCCGCGCAGCGAATGGAACGACCTGTGGCTGCTGCTGGAAGTGATCCACGAGGGCAAGCAGCCGCAGGTGCTGGGCGAGAACATCACCAGCGACGTCACCAGCAACAAGGACGACTTCCACCAGGGCTACCGCAACCGCTTCCTCGCCACGCCCTGGGACGCCCACTACCGCCCGCCGCTGGAACACCCGAAACCCAAGTCCCTGGGCAGCCAGACCGCCGTGGTCACCGGGCCCAAGGGTGAAGAAATCCATTGCGACCAGTACGGGCGGATCAAGGTGCAGTTCCACTGGGACCGCGACGGCCTGGCCGACGACAACACCTCCTGCTGGGTCCGCGTCGCCAGCGGCTGGGCCGGCAAGGCCTACGGCAGCATCGCCATCCCGCGGATCGGCATGGAAGTGCTGGTGACCTTCCTCGAAGGCGACCCCGACCAGCCCCTGGTCACCGGCTGCCTGTACCACAAGGAAAACGTCGTCCCCTACGACCTGCCGGCGAACAAGACCCGCAGCACCTTCAAGACCCTCAGCTCGCCGGGCGGCAAGGGCTATAACGAACTGCGCATCGAAGACAAGAAAGGCGCCGAGCAGATCTACCTGCACGCCCAGCGCGACTGGGACGAAAACGTCGAGCACGACCAGCGCATCCGCGTCGGCAACCAACGCCACGACACGGTCGAAGCCAACAGCCTCACCGAACTCAAGGCCGAAGAACACCGCATCACCCACCTCGACCGCAAGAGCGAAATCCGCGCCAACGACCACCTGACCGTGGCCGTCACCCAGCACGCCAACATCGGCACCGCGCAATTCGTCGAAGCCGGTCAGGAAATCCACTACAAGACCGGCAACATCGTGGTCCTGGAAGCCGGCGCCGAACTCACCGCCAAGGCCGGCGGCAGCTTCGTCAAGCTCGATGCCGGTGGTGTGACCATCAGCGGGGCGAATGTGAAGGTCAACTCCGGTGGCGCGCCGGGGGTGGGTACGCCGGCGGCGCCGCTGTTGCCGGGCCCCTTGAAACTTGCCGATAACGACAAGGCCGGCAAGGTCCCGCTGCCCAGCCGCCTGAACGAGTCGGGCATCACCCCGCTGTGCGGAAAACAGAGCAACGGCGCCTGCAGCCGTAAGGATTGCACATGCATGTAAACGCCATGAACGCCCTGCTGGCCGCACCGCGTTATGCCTTCGAGCAACTGCCCCGAGAGGGCTCCAGCCAGAGCCTGTGCTTCATCATCGATCGCGGCCGCCAGCCCGAGGCCATGTCGATTCTGTATCGTGTCGGCGAGCCGATGAACACCCAGCCCCTGTTCGGCAATACCGACTTGGCCGAACTGGCCAGCGAAGGCCCGCTGTGGCTGGTCGCCCCCTGGGGCAGCCGCCTGGCCGCCGAAGCCGCGCGCCTGTGCGCAGAGAACGGCGCCGGCATCGCCCTCAGCGCCGAGGATCCCGCCCAGGCCCTGGCCCACGCCCGCTGGCTGCTGAAGGCCAATGACGGCTCCGGCGGCCAGAGCCTGCTGAGCTATCACAAGGCCAGCCTGTGGGCCGCCCTGGTCTATACCGCCGGCGACACCGCGAATCAGCTGTTCGGCCCCTGGCAGAACGTCTACAGCCCTGCCCCGCGCAATTTCGGCCCACAGAACGGCCACTGGCTGGCCTGGAGCACCGACGCCCAGCAGCCCTGGAACGCCGACGGCCCAGCCTTCAACCTCCCCGCCGACACTGCCAGGGTCCAGGCACGCCTGGGCTGGGTGTACTGGGTCGACGAGCAATACGCCGCCTTCGGCGAACCCGAGGATGAACGCCTGCCAGACATCACAGAGAACCTCGACGTGCTGCTGGAACACCAGATTTATGAAGGCCGGCATTTGCTCAAGCTGGCCCCGGTGGTCAATGGGCCACTGTTCAAAACCCGGCCAGCGATGATGGCAATCCTGCAATCCAAGGACGACTCGTTCATCAAGGTTGAACGGCTGATGCAATAGGCATTGGCCGTCCCCCGATGAACTCGACGCAACAACAGAACGGAAGCACCATGGAAATCACCAATCACCTGGTCAAACCTGGCGAAACCCTTAGCCAGATTGCCTCTCGCTATAACGCCACTGTTGCGCAACTGCGACAGCTCAACCCCTTCATCAGTAACCCGGGCAACATCAAGGCTGGCTGGAATCTCAGCGTTCCCAAGAGCGCCCAGGCACCGGCCGCTGGCGCGCCAGCCAAAAGTACCGCAAGCGCCACAACATCCTCCGCCGCTGAGCCTGCCCCGGCCAAGGCCGCGCCTGATTCCGCCTGCATCAAGCTCGGTGCGGAGAAAGACTTCTCAAAAACCTGCGACGCGAATTTCGTAAAGCACGCGCCACCCTGCTCGAAAATCTACGCCAATGCCATTTATGCGACCGATGAACAACAATTCTGGCTGCTGCCCGAACGTGCCAGCGCATCGATGAAGGAGGCCATGTACACCCTGGAGAAGCAGATATCTCCGAGCAAATCGAATGCGGAGCGAATCAAGGGGCTGGATGAAAGTGGCCTGCTGAGTTACTTCCTCGAGCCAAAGCTGGGCGGTTTTCTCGAGGATGCAGAGCGTGAGCGCATGGAGGCAATCGAGAAGGAGGAACCCAATATCGACATGGACCCTGCCATGGCCCTGCGCGCCAGAAGCGAGAAAGCCCAGGCCGGGGAAAAAACCGAACCGGAGGCGCCCAAGGCCGACACCCAGCAATCCCGTATCGACCAGTACATTAGCGACGAAAACGCTCGGAACCAGATCAGGACCGAGTACGACAACTTCTACACATTGCGTAATGAGTGGTGTGTGCTCAGGGATAAGGCCATCGCCGTTGCCAAGGAAGAGGGTTACACCTACGAGAGCGGTACGCTGTTTTCCGAAAAGGCCATCGAAGCCCGCACCCGAGTGCAGAACTACCTGGAAAAACGCAAGGCTGTATTCAAGAAGTTCGATAGCAAGGCCGCCACCGAATACTCTCCGGAAGAAATCGCGAAGCTGCTGGCAGAAGACAAACAGAAACGCGAAGCCCTGCAATGCTGTGTAGCCGAAGGCCAAGGCGACCTGCACGCCTATTTCGTCTGGAAACAGGAAAACGCCGGTAAATTCGCTTACTACGAATACACCGACGCCATCATGAAGGTCGCGGAATACGGTATTGCATTACCGGAGTTCGCCTTGATCGATGACGGGTTGGCGACCGGCATCCAGCAATTCCGGTTGTACCTGGAGACGGAGAAGAAACAATCGAAGGTCAATGATCGCCTGCGTGAGAAGTACCGCCGCTGGATCGAAGCGACCGGTCAGAATGCTCAGGCACCGGCCGGGCTGGTGGAAAAAGAGCGGGCCGAATGGGACCGCTTGCAGATCATAAAAGAGGGGTTGCATAAAAAGGCTCAAGCAAAACTGGCCACCCCCCCAAGTCTTCACCTGCTCTGGGAACCGGAGCAGTTTCAACCGCAACCTGTCGATCGCCTGGTCAAGGCCGGCTTTCCTCTTCGGGAAGTCAGCAGGGTCGACGCCAAAGGTAATCCGCTGAGCTGGTTCAGCCTCCTGGACCTGGATGGCGCGCCGAAGATCCTTATGGAAGAGCTGAAAAATGCAGGCAAGAAAGCCAAGAAATTCCTAAACGGCATTCCAAAAAATGGCGATGGTGGCGCTGCCAAGGACAGTGCCCAAAAGGTCTTTACGCAATGGCTCGAATCCCAGGGGGCGCACAAGATCGACGATCAGGCCGGAAACTGGTTCGACAGTAACGGCTGGTTCGATATCGAGGCCTTTCACAAATACCTGACAAAGGAAGGCTACAAGGTCACCCAGCTTGAAGACGCCGACACCCGCAAAAGCTGGGGCGAACACCTGAAACAGGTGGTATTCAAAAAGAGTGTGCGGGGTTCGGCGAGGTTGTTCGATAAAAGCCCTCAGGCGCAATTTGTCCGCTGTCTTACCCCGCCACAGGCAAAACTGCATGGTGAAACGAAGTTTGAAGGACCGTCCTATACCGCTGCAGAGGGTTTTCAGGTCTCGGCAAGCGCCTCATTGAGCTATGACCTGGCTCGCGGGGAAGTAGAGTTGCTGAAAGTCGACATGCCGGCGCGGGAGAAAGCTCGGGACCTCACCGTCGAATATTTCATCGTTGGCAATCCTCAAGCCCAGACCATGAATTTTGGTCGTTTCTCTTTCCACTTCGGAGCCAGAGCCTGGGGCTACGCGGGTGCCTCCCTGATGCTCGCCGGTAGCATCGAGTTAAACCCGATATTCGGCAATGCCAAATACGGCGCCAACCTCAGCCCGATCAAGCCCGTGCAGCGTGAAGACGCCGAAGCCAAGGCCGAGCGGGCAGCCCATGAAAAGATCAAAGCCGACAAAGCGGCCAAGAACGACAATAGCCCTACCCCAGACCTGCAGTACAAGTCCGAGGCACTCACCAGCGTAGACACCAAGACTTCCGATCAGGTGCTGACCGGGCGCAAGGCCAAGGTGCAGATTGAAAATGGCGTCAAGGCCAACTTCAACCTGTTCGCCGGTGTCCAGGCTGCTATCGAGCTGACTGGAGCCCTGAACTGGGCGCCGCCCAAGGCCTTGGCGGCCCTGCGTACGCCGCCCGCCACTGGCATAAACAGCAGTAAGGAGGCTACCGCTGCCAGCCAATGGCTGACCCTGGCCAAATTGAACGGCTCGGTCGGTGTCGCCGCTGGCGTAGGCTTCAAAGGCGATGCCCAGATATCCCTGGATAAAGGTCGCTTTATTCTCAATCTGAAAGCCGCCGTGGTACTGGGACCGGGCGCGAGCGGCGCCTTCAAGCTCGAAGTGGGTTACGAAGCGGTGGTCGAAATCGTCAACCTCTATCGCCGCGAACTCTACAAGACACAAGGCGCGCAAATCTCCTGGATAGACCCCGCCGCAGCCGAACAAGCCTCCATGCTCAACGTGCTGGGAGCTGCTGGATTGGATGTGGCGCTGGTTTACATGATGGGACTGGAGGTCATCCTGAGCCTTTACGACGCCATGACCAGTGGTGGTAAGGGTGGGCCGATTGCTGATGCGATTATGGAATATCAGAATCAGGAAGAGCTCGAGAAGTGGTTTGTTGAGGCCACTCCTGCGGCATTGGGGCCGATTCTGATGACGCTGATATCTGAGCCCAAAGCTTTTTCCATTGAAGCAATTGGAAGTGAAAAATCAGACAAAAAAGAGACATCAAGTGATCAACCGCGGGCCTATACAAAGCAACATTCACACTTAGTTCAACAAAGAGCCATCGATACAATATTGTCTTGGATCGTGGACAACGCCAAACAGAAAGGAACATTAACAGAAGCTCAGAAGCAGTTTGAATCTGCTTGTGCCTGCATGAACAAATTCGGTGCCATGCCCATAGATATCGGAAATAAGTACTGTGAAAATCGGCACAAATTAAATCAATTCATGAGTGATCCAGTCTTGAGCTTTAGCGAGCCCCGTGGTGTTCGTGCTCGCTCTCGTTATACAAAAAACTCCTCACTATTGGGAGAAAGATTAGACTCTTCTTGCAAAGTTACATTTGGTGAAAACAGCTACCTGCCCAGAACCACCGTCAAATACATTGGAACCAAATAGAAAAATGAATTCAACCAAACTTTGCACCTGGTCTTTCTTCTTCCTTCTTTTGCTCTGCTTTGAGGTCAAGGCAAATCCTTCCTTGGAGCAAGTGGAAGCAAAAAAAAAGGGTATTGAGCTTTATAATCAGTACAAGGCAATATCAGCCATACCATATTTAAAGTTGGCTGCAGAGGGTGGCGATGATGAAGCTCAATATTACTTGGGGGAAGCGATAAGAAAAAACAATCGCCATATAGACGCCGAGGCTCAAAAAGCTTACGAAAGCTCCGCATTCCAAGGAAATATTTACTCAATGATTAGGCTTGGGAGGGCGGACTCTGATCTTTGCACAGCAATGAAAAACTGTTCTAAAGGAAGTAAGTCTCCAGCAGAGTGGGTGAAAGCGGCTAAAGATTTAGCAAGAAAAGGAGCCGACGAAGGAAACTCAGAGTCTATGTACTTAATGTATGAGCTCTCAGGTGATAAATCTTGGCTTGAGAAATCGGCAACAAGCGGCTTTGCTTTAGCACAATATCTACTGGCTACGGAATATCTCGAAGGCGAAGGTTTCTTCCTGTCACCTTCAAGTAGATCAGAAAAAGCTGAGCATTGGATGAGAGCTTCGGCCCAAGGAGGCTATCCTAAAGGGATGATGGGATTAGCCGCTATTCTTATAGGAAAAAAAGATCTTGAAGGCTTCAGACTGTGGAACGAAAAAGCTGCCAACTCTGGGTATGTAGAAGGTGTATTCGGATATGCCTCCTATTTAGCTGGAGAACCTTCTAATTACGGTTATTCATTAGATTTTGTAAAGTCATATGCGTTGCTCTCCCTCTTGCTCGAACTGGATGGTGGGGGTGGCGTCCGCCGAGATGTTGAAGACATCCTACCTAATGTTGCAGAAAAAATTACCCCAGAACAAATACAGACTGCTGAAAAGCTTGCACATGAGTGGAAGGCCACCCACCCACCACTATCCTTCTTTCCTCCTAAATTAGGTTTTTAGTATTTAATTGAATATACCCTATGAAGACGCTCTTCATTGCTACAGCTCTTTCCCTAATACTCTGTGGGCAGGTAAATGCCGGGCTTTCACCAGAGCAGCAGGCTACTAAAGAGCAAGGAATTGCATTATTCAATCAATATAAATCTGCGGGACATAAACTTCGATTAGCCGCAGAGGCGGGAGATCCTGAAGCACAGTTCTATCTAGCGGAAGAGCTACGCCTTGCTAATCAGTTCATTACCAAAGAAGCACAATCATGGTATGAAAAATCTGCAGAGCAAGGCGATTTTTACTCCATGATTCGGCTAGGGCGCAGTAAAAAAGATCTGTGTGCAACGTTAAAAAACTGCCCTGATGGGAAAAGAACCCCATCAGGATGGTTAAAACACGCTCAAGACCTGGCCAAACCAAAAGCAGAGCAAGGCGATGCCGAAGCCATGTTCATTATGTATGAAGTAACATCAAATAAAGATTGGTTGGAAAAATCCGCAGAGCATGATCATGCTATTGCTCAATACTGGATGGCAATTGGCATTCGGCAAGGTGAAGGCTTCTTTCTGCCTTGGAAGCGAGATAACATTGTAGGTGAATGGTTAAGAAAGTCTGCCGAAAATGGTTACCCCAAAGCCATGATGGAGTACGCAGTTTTTTTATATGAAAACGGCGGTGACTTATCTGATGTACGGAAATGGATTAAAAAATCTGCCGAGGCAGGCCTGGAAGACGGTGTAAGCAGCTATGGGGCATATTTGGCTCATGCGCCGTCAAGATTTGATTTTCCATATGATGTTGCAAAAGGCTACGGGATAACTTCTCTTCTATCTGACTTGGATGGTGGCGGCGGCAACGTTCAATCTTACCTTGAAGAAGTACTTCCAGAAATTGCTGCAAAAATGACGCCCAGCCAAATCGAAGAAGCAAAAGAGTTTGCAATGAAATGGAAATCCTCTCACCCGCCCATTTCGTATTTTCCAGACAAACTTGGGTATTGACATTCACCACTAACAACCTCATCGCTTTCTACTTGGACCGGAGATCACTTTTTGAAAATATCTTCCATAGTGACGGTTATTTTCTTGTTGCTCTCCAGTCAAGTGAACGCGGGGCTTTCGCCGGAGCAGCAGACCGCTAAAGAGCAAGGATTGATTCTATACAATCAGTTCAAAGCCACTTCGGCTGCTCCTTTTTTGACTGCTGCAGCCGAGGCAGGAGACGATGAGTCGCAATACTTCTTGGCAGAGGCACTCAGAAAAAAGAACCACTTTATGAATCCTGAGGCAAGAACGTGGTATGAGGCGGCCGCATCTCAAGGCAACTTATACGCGATGATCCAACTCGGCCGGGATAAGGATGACCTCTGCAAAGTTGCAAAAGACTGTCCTATTGAACGGAAGAGTCCAGTTGATTGGCTAAATAAAGCTAAAGAACTTGCCGAACCTCGAGCTTCTGCAAAGGATGCAGAAGCGATGTATGTAATGTACGAACTGACACTGGACAACACTTGGCTTGAAAAAGCCGCCACTAACGGTCATGCGATTGCTCAGTACTGGATGGGAATACTGTACAAGCAGGGTGAAGGTTTTCTTTTGCCATGGAACCGTGCCGAAGTAGTTGAGAAGTGGTTTAAGGCATCCGCCGAGGGTGGTTACCCAAAAGCGATGATGGAATATGCGGCCATATTGTTTGAAAAGGGTGACACAGAAGGCTTTCGTCAGTGGAATGAAAAAGCAGCTTTAACTGGTTATGCCCCGACAGTATATGGTTACGGCTCTGATCTTGCCCATGAACCCGATACTTACGGCTTTCCTTTCGAGCCTATAAAAGGCTATGCCCTCATCTATCTTTTAAAGGAGTTGGACGGGGGCGATGGAATGCAAGAAAACGTTGAATACAAACTCCCTCTAATTGCAAAAAAAATGACCCCACAACAAATAGAGGAAGCAATAGAAGCATCCAAAAAGTGGAAGGCTAGCCACCCACCTCTATCTTTTTTCCCTGACAGGCTAAGCCAGTAACTCTTATGAGAATCCCTTACTGCATTGCCATTATCTTGTGGATGGTTCTCAACCAAGCTCATGCACAGCTTTCTGCCGAGCAGCAGATCGCCAAAGATCGAGGGCTGACTCTCTACAATCAATATAAAGTCGCAAAACCCGAACTAACAATCGCTGCCAAAGCAGGTGATCGAGAGTCTCAGTATTATTTAGCGGAAGAGTTAAGGAAGGAAAATCAATATATTACAGCGGAGGCACATCAATGGTATGTAGCCTCTGCCGAGCAAGGAGACTACTACGCAATGTTCCGCCTGGCCACCTATCAGTCGGACTTGTGTAATGTAATGAAAAACTGTCCAAGCGGAACCAAGGCTCCCGAGGATTGGCTAAAACTGCTTTGGCAAACTGTTGAACCACTAGTGCAAAATGGTGACGGTGAAGCAATGGCTGTCATGTACAGCACAAAGGCAGATCTGGAATGGTTAAAAAAATCTGCTGCCACTGGTTATGCTCCTGGACAAAAATTGTTGGCCAATAGGTATAAAGAAGGAAAAGGCTTTTTTGTTTTTCCTTGGACGCGCTCACAAGCCACCGAAAATTTATTAAAGCAAGCTGCCGAAGGCGGTAGCCCTAAGGCAATGATGGAGTACTTTGGGCTACTAAGAGCCAAAAATGATTTGGCTGAAGCTCGTTACTGGCTAGTGCGCGCAGCTGAAACCGGTTATGAAAGTGGTGTTTACGCTTATGGATATTTCTTAGCAGTAGAGCCTGAGGCTTTAGGCTTTAAAGCAGACTTTGTTAAGGGGTACGCTCTAATATCTCTTTTAAAAGAACTGGACGGTGGCGGTGGAGTATTGAAGTTCGTAGATTTGGTTTTACCTGAAATAGAGTCAAAGATGACGGCTTTGCAAATTACCGAGGCTGAAAAATTCTCTTCCGAATGGAAGAAAACCCATCCTCCGCTCTCGTTCTTTCCTCCAAAGCTGGGTTTTTAGTGGCTCACGCCCCAAAGTAGCGACTCGCTAAGCAACGTGGCCTGAACCTCATAATCAGTTTTACCCCCGATCTCCTACTCTCCCGCTATCCGCAGCCCAGCCCGCCCCACAAAAATCATTAGCCCCCTACTTAATCTTCGATTAATCCCGCCGCCCAAAACTGTACAAGACCGCGCAGCGCAGAATCCTCTGCCGCCCTCCGCGGCGTGCTCGATGGTGGTTTGTGTCGGGCTTATCGGAGAAATTCTCATGAACATGCGTATTTTGCTGGTCGGGGCCTTGGCTTTTGTCGGGGCTGTGGGTGTGGCTCAGGCGGACACGGTCCAGGTGCAGCCGGTGCCTTATCACTATGGCATGCCGCTGAATGTGGCCAAGGTGGTGTCGATGACCGAGCCTGCGACGCCGGAGTGCAAGGTGATCACCGCGGACATGACCTTTATCGACAAGGCGGGCAAGTTGGAGGCCATCAGCTACCGCAAGCTGTCGGACGCCTGCAGTTATCAGAACTGAGGACTGCCCTGCTCTACCCCGCGCCAGGTTGCAGGCAGCTCGGCGATAATCAGGTAGGGATTTTATTCGCGGTGAGGGTCAAGTTTGCGCCTGGCCCAGGATCTATCCAGGCCAGGCAGGCACCGCAGGCATTGGCAAAGCCGCCGATCAATGAACCCTGGACTTCAGGGTGATGGGCTGGCTGCCCGGATGATTGGCCAGGTCGTAGCGCAGTTCGGCGATCAGGTCGTTGATTTCCCGGCAGCCGTTGAGGCTCGCCGCATCGATACCGGTGACCACCAGGTCCACGCGGTCGGTTTCATGGTCGCCATAGACTTTCACGGTCATGTGCAGGTCGGGGCTCAGGGTGCACTCGCAGCGTTTGGGCAGGAAGCTGCATTCAATGATATTGCGCAGTTCCAAGGCAGATAAGAACATGGCAGATCTCTCCGTTGGTGCAGTGGCCATTCAATGATGGCAAGAATATCGTCTCGGGATTCCACCCCCGAAATACGGCGTACGGCATGACTAAACCTCCCTGGAAGAGAAAGCCAATTCCTAGACTAGGCCGTATTTGCACTTCTACTAAATTCTATTTTGCTCTGAGCAGTGAGGCTTTTTTCACCCTCAGCCCTGGAACTTTCGCCCGACTGGAGGACCTCCTGGGGATCCGATAGCTGCCTCTCGCCGATAGAGGATGGAGCATATACATGCCGTCCTCCCGCCCGTTGTCATGCTTGATAAATCATTGACTTATCCCTGGGTCTTGAAGGAATACGTCATGCCCGTTGCGGCAGCGAAGCGGCCCACGGTTTGCGTGACCGGGCGTTACCCAGTCAAACTGCCCGGCGTTTCAAGCAAGCGGCTCCCTCTGAATGGAGAGAGCCGTCGATCAACCTGCAAGGAGGCCTTATGCGCTTTTTTCCTGTTTCCACCGCCATCGCTGTGCTGTTGAGCGGTATTTCCACCCTGAGCCATGCGGCCAAACTCGAAGACGTGGCGCCCTACCCCAAGGCTGAAGACGGTTTTGTGCGCCAGGTGATCCATCTGCCCAAGCAGGCCAAGGAAGAGGAGTTCAAGGTCGAGGTGCTGGCCGGCAAGACCCTGACCGTCGACTGCAACCGTCAGCGCCTGGGCGGTACCCTGGAAGAGAAGAACCTTGATGGCTGGGGTTACCCCTACTATCGCCTGGACAAGGTCAGCGGCCCGATGAGCACCCTGATGGCCTGCCCCGAGGGCACCAGCAAGCAGGCGTTCGTGCCGGTGGTCGGCGAAGGCTTCGTGCTGCGCTACAACAGCAAGCTGCCGATCGTGATCTACACCCCCAAGGACATCGAAGTGCGCTACCGCCTGTGGTCCGCCTCGGATAAGGTCGAGAAGGCCCGCGCGGAATAATCCACACCCCGGCGGCTGCATCGCAAGTGATGTAGCCGCTGCCGCAGGCTGCGATCGGCTACGCAGTAGCCGCCAGGCCAGGCAACGCGGTGCATCGGGGGGTCGGCTGGCGAGCACTTCGCGCTCGTGCGCAGGCTTCGCCAGCAGCTACATGACACCCGTTAGCCTCACGCCAACGCACCAGCTCCCAAGGCCGCGCGCTCGGCCACCAGCCCCAGGCGATCGAAGTTGATATTGGCCCCGGAATCGATGGCCACCAGGGTTTCGCCCTGCACCCCGCTGCGGGCCACGTACTGCTTGATCCCGGCCACCGCCAGCGCCCCCGACGGCTCGGTGATGGAACGGGTGTCGTCGTAGATGTCCTTCATCGCGCAGCAGAGTTCGTCGTTGCTGACCCTGATCACCTCGTCGACCAGCAGGCGACACAGCTCGAAACAATGAGCACCGACCTGCGCCACGGCAACCCCGTCGGCGAAGGTGCCGACACTGGGCAGCACCACCCTTTCCCCGACCTGCAACGCCTGCTGCAGGCAGTTGGAGTGCTCGGACTCGACGCCGACGATGCGCACCTCAGGGCGCAGGTATTTCACGTAGGCGGCGATGCCGGCGATCAATCCGCCTCCGCCCACCGGGACGAAGATCGCGTCCAGGCGCCCGGGGTGCTGACGCAGGATCTCCATGCCCACCGTGCCCTGCCCGGCGATCACGTCCGGGTCATCGAAGGGCGAGACGAAGGTCTGGCCGCTGCGCTCGGCCAGCTGCAGGGCATGGGCCAGGGCAAAGGGAAAACTCTCGCCGTGCAGCACCGCCTCGGCGCCACGACTGCTGACACCCTGCACTTTCAGCTGCGGCGTGGTGGAAGGCATGACGATGGTCGCCTTGATTCCCAGTTCCCGCGCCGCCAATGCCACACCCTGAGCGTGATTGCCGGCGGATGCGGTAATCACTCCACGACGCTTCTGCTCGTCACTGAGCTGCACCAGCTTGTTGTAGGCACCGCGGATCTTGAAGGAAAAGGTCGGTTGCAGGTCCTCGCGCTTGAGCAGCACCTGGTTGCCCAGCGCCGCCGACAAGGCCGGCGCCGGCTGCAACGGCGTACGCACCGCCAGGTCATAGACCGGCGCCGCGAGAATCTTCTTCACGTAGTGCTCAAGCAGGTCCAGTTGCGTGTCTGGCTCGGCGGGATGGTTCATACGGCTCTCCTGGCTGTGTTGAAGGCCCCGGAGACAGAAAGAAAAAACCCGCCTCTAGGGCGGGTTGGGTGCAGTCGTCAGCAAACCCGCCAATCAAGAATGGCGGTAATAATGCTTGGCTGGGAACGCAATGCGGAAAAAGTCATGGCCAGGAAATTAACCGGCGCGCTGCTGGCAAGTCAATGGCCAATTCTTTGAGGTGGCCGCTGCCTGCGCTACTCTCGCGGCTCGCTTCTCAGCCCTCATTCAGCCACCAAGGAAGGAAACATGAAGTCTGTCGAATTGCCGTTGATTACCCTGATCGCCTTTGCCGGCTACACCTTCGCGGTGATGCTGCAGGCGGAACAATCGCTGCTCGAGTTTGGCCTCGGCCTGATGTCCCGCCCCGACACCGCGCAGGTGGTGATCGACCTGTACCTGCTGGCGACCCTGGCCGGCATCTGGATGTACCGGGACGCTCGCTCCCGTGGCCAGTCCGCATTGTCGGTGCTGCCTTATCTGCTGCTGACGGCAGTGTTCGTCTCCATCGGTCCGCTGTTGTATCTGGTGGTTCGCGGCTTTCGTGAACGGAGAACCACCCGCCCTGCCCGCCAGCAGGCTTGAGCCCGGTCGAGCGATCTGGGTTTGCCCGCGAATATATGAAACGTATATGCTTCGTATATTTACCAGGACAGAAACCCCGTGGGCATCGTCAAGATTTCAGATCAGCTGCATGAACAGATCCGCGTCGCCAGCGACGCCATGGATCGCTCCATCAACGCCCAGGCCGAGTTCTGGATCAAGATCGGCCTCTTGGCCGAGCTCAATCCGCACCTGGCCTACAACGACCTGATCAACAAGCTGCTGCTGAACAAGAGCGACCTGATCCGGGGGCGCAGCGAATGACCCAGGCCCTGATCAAGACCCCGCAACAACTGGCCCTGATGCGTGAGTCCGGGCGCCTGCTGGCGACGGTGTTCACCTTTCTCGACGACCTGGTCGCGCCCGGCCTTTCCACCATGGAACTGGACACCGCGGTGGAGCGCTTCATCCGCCACGACCTGGGCGCCCGCCCGGCGAGCAAGGGCCAGTACGGCTACCCCTACTCGATCAACACCTCGATCAACGAAGTGGTGTGCCATGGCATGCCCCATGAGCAGGCCATCCTCAAGGACGGCGACATCATCAACATCGACATCACCCTGGAAAAGAACGGCTTTATCGCCGACTCCAGCAAGATGTACCTGGTCGGCAACGTCAGCCCCAAGGCCCAGCATCTGGTCAGCACCACCTTCGAGGCGATGTGGCAAGGCATCAAGCTGGTCCGCCCCGGCGCGCGTCTTGGCGATATCGGCCATGCCATCCAGAAACACGCAGAAACCCAGGGCTACAGCGTGGTGCGCGAATATTGCGGCCACGGCATCGGCCGGCAGATGCACGAAGAACCGCAGATCCTGCATTTCGGTCGCCCCGGCACCGGCCTGGAGCTGCGCGAAGGCATGGTGTTCACCATCGAGCCGATGATCAACCAGGGCAGCGCCCGGGTGCGCGGCCTGAAAGACGGCTGGACCGTGGTCACCCGCGACAACCGCCTGTCGGCGCAGTGGGAACACACGGTGGCGGTGACCCGCGACGGCTATGAAGTGCTGACCCTGCAACCGGCCTGAAAGCTCAGGCGCACTTGCCGCTGCCCCCGGCCAGGCGCCTGAGCCCCAGCACCATCCCCCCTGCCGCCAGCAGCATCGCCACGAGAAACAAGGGGTAGGCAATCCACCAGGGGGTGCCGGCGGTCATCATGCTGAATTCCGACATGCCGCCGATGCTGGCGATCAGGTTCAGCGGCAGGAACACCACGTTGATCAACGTCAGTTTGCGCAGCAGGCTGTTCATGTTGTTGTTCATCAGGTTGCCGCGGGCGTCGATCAGCCCGGAAAACACCGTCGAATAGATCTCCGCCTGCTTGTAGCACTGGTTGTTCTCGATGATCAGGTCGTCGATCAGGCCGATGGCCTCGGCGCTGAAATGTTCCTTCTCGGCGTGGTTGCGCAACCGGGTCAGCACCGCGCCGTTGCTGTGAATGGCATTGATGTAATAGATCAGGCTTTCGCTGAGGTTGAACATCTGGATCAGGTGGCGGTTTTCCATCGAGTCGTTGAACTGCTGCTGCAACTCCCGGGCGACCATCTTGATCACCTTGAGGTGACCCAGGTAGTGATGGATGTTGTTGGACAGCAGGTCCAGCAGCACATCCAGGGGGCTATTCAAGGCCTGGCGCGCGCCCAGGCCGCTGAGCTGGCTGTCATCATGGGCGATCACCAGCAGCCGTTGCGGGGAAAACAGCAGGCCGCAGGACGACACCTCGAACGACAGGCTGCCGCCGCCGGAGTAGTTTTCCGGGCGTTTCCAGATCAGGAACAGGTTGTCCGGGTGAAACTCGATGCGCGACACCTCGTCCGGGTCCAGAGCCGAGGCCAGGGCGTGTTCGTCGAGCTTGAAGCCGGTGTGCAGCAGGTCGCGTTCGGCGAGGTCGGGGTTGCTGAACAGCATCACCTCGGCGTCCAGGCGCTCCACCGCCAGCAGGCGGCCCTGGCTCAGCTGATAGCTCTGGATCATCGGCCGTTCACCAGGCCTGTCCGCGGCGCTTGAGCTCCAGGCGGCGGACGAACTCCTCGAGCACCAGGGAATACAGGTCGTCGCGCAGGTAGGCATCTTCGATGCCGGCGTCCAGGTTGGGGTTGTCGTTGACTTCGATCACCACCACCTTGTCGCCGGACTGTTTCAGGTCCACGCCGTACAGGCCGTCGCCAATCAGGTTGGCGGTCTTAACCGCCAGTTCCACCACCGCTCGCGGTGCCTCGTGGATCGCCAGGGTGCGGCACTCACCGTTGATGTCCTGGCCCTTGGCCTTGTGGTTGTAGATCTGCCAATGGCCCTTGGACATGAAGTACTGGCAGGCGAAGATCGGCTTGCGGTTGAGCACGCCGATCCGCCAGTCGTACTCGGTGTAGAAAAACTCCTGGGCCAGCAGCAACACCGAATGCTCGAACAGCTCCGCGGTGGCCTCCAGCAGCGCCTGCTGGCTCTCGACCTTGATCACCCCGCGGGAGAAACAGCCGTCGGGAATCTTCAGCACCAGCGGGAAGCCCAGGCGTTCGCCGACCCGCTCGAAATCTTCCGGTCGTTCCTTGTAGAGAATCTCGGTGGCGGGCATGCCCAGTTGATGGCTTTTCAGCAGATCGGTCAGGTAGACCTTGTTGGTGCAGCGCAGGATCGAGGTGGGGTCGTCCATCACCACCAGGCCTTCGCTTTCGGCCTTCTTGGCGAAGCGGTAGGTGTGGTTGTCGACGCTGGTGGTCTCGCGGATCAGCAAGCCGTCGTACTCGGCGATCCGCGGGTAATCCTTCTTCTCGATCAGCTCGACGTCGATGCCCAGGCCCTTGCCGACCCGGACAAAATGCTCCAGCGCCCGGGCGTTGGAAGGCGGCAAGGCTTCCTGCGGGTCATGCAGGATCGCCAGGTCATACCGGGCCAGTCTTTTCGAACGTGGCACGCGCCAGATCTTGCGGCTGAAACTGTCCAGGGAGTGGGCGAATTGATCTTCCTGGTCTTCACGCAACTTATGTAAGGCACCGGCCTTCACGCCTTCGATATGCCAGCCGTTAGTTCGCTTGAAGTCCACCAACAATATCGGACAGGGAAAAACTTCGAATAACTGGCGCGCCAACTCCTGCAAAGGTTCGATATGGGTCTTGCCGAAGTAGAGGGTCAGGGTAAAACCTTCGGTATCGCTGTAAAGATGATTGCTCAGGGCCTTTTCCAGGGTTTTATCCAGGTCGTCCAGGGCCAGCCCGTAGAGCGATTTGCGGGTCAGTTCGCTGATGGTGCGCACCGAGGGAATCACCTTGTGCCCCCGCGCCTCGGCCAGCAGCGAGCAATAGTAACCGTGGCCCAGGTACTTGTAGCTGCGGCACAGGTTGATCACCTGGACCCGCTTGCCGGGCTGGGTTTCACGGGTCTGTTCCAGGTACTCCTGGGCGCTGAGGATGTCTTCGCTGGGGAAGTAGGAAGCCCAATCTTCCTTGCGCTCGACAATAATCACCAACTGACTGGAAGTTTCACTCACCGTTGAAAAATAATTAACCGGAGTTATTGTCGCCGGCAGACTTTGCTCGGATACTCCACGCCAATGACCTTGTACCGCTGACATAATGTTTGATCCGCTTAAGAACAAGACCTTTTCTATTAAGCACGAACTTTTCTGAAAGTCTCGTTTCGTTACGCAACTTTTACGGCGGTTATATGGATCTTGTCTTTCGCATTGCCACACCTGAGGATTTGCCCGCTTTAGTGCGACTGGAACAGCAGTGTTTCACCACCGATCGCCTCACCGCGCGCAGCTTCCAGTGGATGATCAGCCGCGCCCATGCGCGCCTGATCGTCGCCGAGCAGGCGGACCAGCTGCTGGGGTACGCCCTGGTGCTGTTCCATCGCGGTACGTCCCTGGCCCGCCTGTACTCCATAGCCACCGCGGTCGAGGCCCGCGGGCTGGGCCTGGGCAAGCGCCTGCTGGAGCGGATCGAGGCCTGCGCGCGGGAGCATGACTGCGCCTACCTGCGGCTGGAGGTGCGCACCGACAACCCGACGGCCATCGCCCTGTACGAGCGCAGCGGTTACCGGCGCTTCGCCGTGCTGCACGACTACTACGAAGACCACACCGATGCCCTGCGCCTGGAAAAGCGCATCCTGCAGCATCGCGAAACCCGCAGTATCAGCGTGCCCTACTACCAGCAGACCACCGATTTCACCTGCGGCCCGGCCTGCCTGCTGATGGCCATGGGCGCGCTGCAACCCGGACGGGCCCTGGAGCGGCGCGAAGAACTGCAGCTGTGGCGCGAGGCGACCACCGTGTTCATGACCTCCGGCCATGGCGGCTGCAGCCCTCAGGGGCTGGCATTGGCCGCGTGGCGCCGGGGCTTCAGGGTCAGGCTGCAGGTCAATACCCGCGGGCCGCTGTTTCTTGGCGGGGTGCGCGACGAGCATAAAAAAGACGTCATGCGCCTGGTGCACGAGGAGTTCTGCGCAGAGCTGGATAGCAGCGACGTCTTGCAGGTGCTGGGTGGGCCGCTGGACCTGCCAAGGCTGCTGGCCGACGGCGGCCAGCCCTTGGTGCTGATCAGCAGCTACCGCCTGACCCGCTCCAAGGCCCCGCATTGGGTGATAGTCACCGACTGCGACGAAGAGTTCGTCTACCTGCACGATCCCGATGTCGACCACAGCCAGCACCGCCAGCCGATGGATTGCCAGCACCTGCCGGTGAGCCACGGCGAGTTCGCCAAGATGTGCCGTTTCGGCAGCGGCAAGCTGCAGGCGGCGGTGATCCTCTACCCTGCCCCCGCCGCCCTGTAGGAGCGAAGCTTGCTCGCGAAAAAATCCTCGACGATAACCCGTGTTGACAGGATGAATCGCCGCTTCGCGGCTATCGCGAGCAAGCTTCGCTCCTACAGACGAAAGGGTTATTCCAGGCCGACCTTATACAACCTGCCCTTGTCCTCGTCGGTCAGCACATACAGATACCCGTCCGGGCCCTGGCGCACGTCGCGGATGCGCTCTTTGAGCTCGCCCAGCAGGCGCTCCTCGTGGCCCACCTTGTCACCGTCGAATTGCAGGCGGATCAGTTCCTGAGAAGCCAGGGCGCCGATAAACAGGTTGTGTTGCCAGGCCTTGAAGCGGTCGCCGTCATAGAAGGCCATGCCGCTGATGCCGGGGGACTTCTCCCAGACATGCCGCGGCCCCACGGTGCCTGGGGCGGTCTTGCCCTGGGCTTCGGGAATCGGTGCGCCTGAGTAGTTGATGCCGTGGGTCGCCAGGGGCCAGCCGTAGTTCTTGCCACGTTCGATCAGGTTGATTTCGTCGCCGCCCTTGGGCCCATGCTCGTTATCCCACAGGGTGCCGCTCCAGGGGTTGAGCGCCGCGCCCTGGGGGTTGCGGTGGCCGTAGGACCAGATTTCCGGGCGCACGCCCGGCTGGCCGACAAAGGGGTTGTCCTCCGGGACCCGGCCGTCCGGATACAGGCGCACGATCTTGCCCTGCAGCTTGTCCAGGTCCTGGGCGGTCGGGCGCTCGTTGTTTTCTCCCAGGGTGATGAACAGGTAGCCGTCGCGGTCGAACACCAGGCGCGAGCCGAAATGGTTGCCGGTGGAGAGCTTGGGCGCCTGGCGGAAGATCACCTGGAAGTCCTTGAGTGTCTTCAGATCCTCGGACAGCCGCCCACGCCCTACCGCCGTCCCCGCCGTGCCGCCCTCACCGCCACCTTCGGCGTAGGACAGATAGACCAGGCGGTCCTGCTTGAAGTCCGGCGACAACACCACATCCAGCAACCCACCCTGGCCCTTAGCCCAGACCTGCGGCACGCCGCCCAGGGGCGCCGAGAGCTTGCCGTCAGCACCAACCAGCCGCAGGTTGCCGGGGCGTTCGGTCACCAGGATGCCCTGGCGGTCCGGCAGGAACGCCAGGGCCCAGGGGTGGTCCAGGCCCTCGACCACCGGGGTCAGGCTCAGCGGGCCCTGCTCGCTCTGGAACTGTTGGGTGGCGGCCACCGCGGGTAGCGCGCTGCTCAGAACAAGGCTGGCGCAGACTGTCGCCAAGAGGGTTTTACGCAACATGCACGATTCCTTCTGTCGATAAAAAGGTTTCCGCCCGGGGCCTGCATCGGCCTCGGGCGGTCAGCGTTTATCGCTGCTGTTGGTTACGGGGTGGGGTCACGGGTGTCGGATCGATGATCCGCGGCTGGGTGATGGTGCGCGGGTAACCGTTGCCGATGCCACCATTCTCCAGGGTCGGAGGGCGTTGCACCGGTACTGGGTTAACCCCACGAACAGCCGGAGCACTGGGCTGGGTGCCCTGCATGCTATTGGGGTTGGCCCGGCGTATCGGGCTGTTGTAGGGATTGTTGTTGCTGCTGCCAGGCAGGTTCTGCGCCAGCAGCATGGCGGTGCTGTCCGAGGACGCCTGGGGTGCGGCGAACGCCGCGATGCTGGCCCCGCTCATCAGGGTGAACACGGCAAGACCGCGAAGCAGGTTGTTCATGGCGACCCTCCTGGATGGCGACGAGTTATCGCATTCGAGTCCAGGCTACGTCGCAGGTTCGGCCTTGTTAATTAAATAATCCGTCAGACATGTAACACGAGTTATCGGCTCGCCCCTGCAGGCCGGCAGCCCGGGGAAACTTTCGCGCCACGCCACGGGTCACCTGAAAACCAGTCGCTACATGACGACTCCACAGTCAATACGGGGACAGGCTCATGGCACGGGCAATCTGGAAAGGCGCGATCAGTTTTGGCCTCGTTCATATTCCGGTGGCGCTGGTCTCGGCGACCTCCTCCCAGGGCGTCGACTTCGACTGGCTGGACCAGCGCACCATGGACCCGGTGGGTTACAAGCGGATCAACAAGGTCACCGGCAAGGAAGTCGGCAAGGAACATATCGTCAAAGGCGTGGCGTACGAAAAAGGCCGCTATGTGCTGCTCAGCGAGGACGAGATCCGCTCGGCCCACCCACTGTCGACCCAGACCATCGACATCTTCGCCTTCGTCGACAGCCAGCAGATCCCGCTGCAGAACATCGACACCCCCTACTTCCTGGCCCCGGACAAGCGTGGCGGCAAGGTCTATGCGCTGCTGCGCGAAACCCTGCAGAGCACCTCGAAAGTCGCCCTGGCCCTGGTGGTGCTGCACACCCGCCAGCATCTGGCGGCGCTGATGCCGCTGGAGTCGGCGCTGGTGCTGGTGATGCTGCGCTGGCCGGCCGATGTGCGCAGCCTCGACGAACTGAGCCTGGGGCCGGAGGTGACCCAGCCGGAGCTGACCAAGGGCGAACGGGACATGGCCAAGCGCCTGGTGGCGGACATGAGCGCCGATTGGCAGCCGGAGGATTACCACGACAGCTTCACCGAGAAGATCATGGCCCTGGTGGAGAAAAAGGCCCGGGCCGGCAAGATCGAGGACGTGGAAAGCGGCGCCGGCGAAGCGCAACGCAGGAGCGCCGATGTCATCGACCTCACCGAGATGCTCAAGCGCAGCCTGGGCGGCAAGTCCAGGAGCAAGCCGCCCGCCAGCCCGGACAAGCCCGGCAAGGCCGCTGCGACCAAGAAAACCACGAAGCGATCCCGTGCCTGAACGGCGCGGCTCGCAAGGCAAGGTAGTGGGTCATGGCCAAATCCTTGAGTGAATACCAGCGCAAGCGCAACTTCGCGATCACCTCGGAGCCGGCGACGGACAAACCCTCCGTCAAGTCCACCTCCGCCCTGCGTTTCGTGATCCAGAAGCACGCTGCGCGCAACCTGCACTACGACTTTCGCCTGGAACTGGGCGGCAGCCTGAAAAGTTGGGCGGTGCCCAAGGGCCCGAGCCTGGACCCCACACAAAAACGCCTGGCGGTGCATGTCGAGGACCACCCACTGAGTTATGGCGATTTCGAAGGCAGCATCCCTGCCGGGCAATACGGCGCCGGCGACGTGATCGTCTGGGACCATGGCGTCTGGCAACCCCATGGCGACCCCGAGGCCAGCTACCGGGCCGGCAAGCTCAAGTTCACCCTGATCGGCGAAAAGCTCGGCGGCGACTGGGCCCTGGTGCGCACCCATATGCGCGGCAGCGGCGACAAGGAACAGTGGCTGCTGATCAAGGAGCAGGATGCCCAGGCGCGGCCGAGCGCCGAGTACGACGTGGTCCAGGCCCTGCCCAGGAGCGTGCTCAGCGGTGCCACGCTGGGCGACAACAAGCGCGCCAAACCCCAGGTCGCGAAAAAAAACGCGAAGAAACCGCCAGGGAAAAAGGCCGTCGCCCTGCCGCAAAGCCTGGCACCGCAACTGGCGACCCTGGTGGACAAGGCGCCCAGCGGCGACTGGCGCTACGAGATCAAGTTCGACGGCTACCGGATCCTGGCGCGGATCCAGGACGACGAAGTGCGCCTGCTGACCCGCAACGGTCACGACTGGACCAGCCGCCTGCCCCTGCAAGCCAAGGCCCTGGCCGCCCTGAAGCTCAAGGGCAGCTGGCTGGACGGCGAAGTGGTGGTGCTCAATGATCAAGGCCTGCCGGACTTCCAGGCGCTGCAGAACGCCTTCGATATCGGCCGCAGCCTGGACATCATCTATTACCTGTTCGACGCGCCCTTTCTGCAGGGCGAAGACTTGCGCGAAACGCCCGTGGAAGAACGGCGTCAGGCCCTCAAGGAGGCGCTCGGGCGCAAGTCGAGCAAGGTCCTGCGCTTTTCCGAAGCCTTTGCCGCCCATCACCAAGACATCCTCGAAAGCGCCTGTGCCCTGTCCCTCGAGGGGGTGATCGGCAAGCGGGCCGGCAGCCCCTATGTGTCGCGCCGTAGCGCCGACTGGATCAAGCTCAAATGTCGGCTGCGTCAGGAGTTCGTGGTGCTCGGCTATACCAAGCCGCAAGGTTCGCGCAGCGGTTTTGGCGCCCTGCTGCTGGGGGTCAACGACGCTGACGGGCTGCTGTATGCCGGCCGGGTCGGCACCGGCTTCGACCAGCAGACCTTGAAGCAGCTGCATGAGCGGATGCAGGAACTTGAACGGGATTCATCGCCCCTATCCAAGCCTTTCACCGCGGCCCAGACCCGTGGCGTGCACTGGATCGAACCGCAACTGGTGGCTGAAGTCGAGTTCGCCGAGTGGACCCGCGAGCAGGTGGTGCGCCAAGCGGCCTTCATCGCCCTGCGCAGCGATAAGCCGGCCAGGGAAATCGTCCGCGAACAGCCGCAGACCTCCAAGGCCGTCGAAACCCGCAGCCGGCATACGGCCGCCCATTCGGATAAATCGGCCGCCCACAGCGTCGCCGGGGTCAGGATCACCCACCCGGAACGGATCATCGACCAGCAGTCCGGCACCACCAAGCTGCAACTGGCGCAGTTCTACGCCAGCATCGCCGAGCAGATCCTGTCTCACCTGCGCGGCCGGCCGGTGTCGTTGCTGCGGGCGCCTGAAGGGGTGGAAGGCGAACAGTTTTTCCAGAAACATGCCGAGCACCTGGCCATCCCCCATATCCGCCACCTGGATCCGGCGCTGGACCCCGGCCATGCACGGCTGATGGAAATCGACAGCACTTCGGCGCTGATCGGCGCGGTGCAGATGGGCACCATCGAGCTGCACACCTGGGGCGCCACCCACGACCGGATCGAAACCCCGGACCTGTTCGTGCTCGACCTCGACCCGGACCCGGCCCTGCCCTGGAAAAGCATGCTGGAAGCCACCCAACTGACCCTTTCGGTGCTCGATGAGCTGGGCTTGCAGGCCTTCCTGAAAACCAGCGGCGGCAAAGGCATGCACCTGATCGTGCCGTTGGCGCGCAAGGACGACTGGGACAGGGTCAAGGGCTTCGCCAAGGCCATCGCGCAGTTCATGGCGCAGCAGTTGCCGGAACGCATCACCGCGACCATGGGCCCGAAAAACCGGGTCGGCAAGATCTTCGTCGATTACCTGCGCAACACCCGCGGCGCCAGTACCGTGGTGGCCTACTCGGTGCGGGCGCGCCCGGGGCTGCCGGTCTCGGTACCTATTGCGCGGGATGAACTGGGCGATGTCCGGCATGCCCAGCAGTGGAATGTGGCGAACCTTGGGCAGCGCCTGAAGGAGTTACGGAGGGATCCGTGGCACGGCTACGCCCATCGGCAGCGGATCACCGCGAAGATGTGGCAGCAGTTGGGAGTGGAAAAGCCTTGAGGAAGTGATTGCGGACAAGCTTCGTTCCTACATGGGCTCTGTAGGAGCAAGGCTTGCCCGCGATCAGCGATTCGCCGTCCGGCGAATCAGATGAAGATGAACAGCAGCAACAGCGCAGCGAAGATCGCCCACTTTTCCAGGTAATAAAGCTTGCGGTTGCGCTTTTTCAGCTCTTTACCGCGCAGGCGGATCTTGTACAGCTTGGTGAAGGCGCGGTTCAGGCCCCCGGTGCGGTCGCCGGCATCGTTCGGTGCGCCGGCGGCGGCCATCACGGTGCGGCTGAACCAGCGGTTGAAAGCGGCGGCCCAGCGGTACTTCATCGGCCGCTCGACGTCACAGAACAGGATGATGCGATTCTGCTCGGTGGTGTTTTCCGCGTAGTGGATGTAGGTCTCGTCGAACATCACCGCTTCGCCGTCGCGCCAGTGATACTTCTCACCGTCGACATTGATATAGCAACCGGCGCTGTTGGGCGTTTCCAGGCCCAGGTGGTAACGGTAGGAACCGGCATAAGGGTCGCGATGGCGCACCAGCTTCGAGCCCGGCGGCAGTTCGGCGAACATCGCCGCCTTGATCGAGCCGATGCTCTGCACCAGCTCGGTGGTCCGCGGGCACAGCTTCATCGCCGAAGGATGGCTGTCGCCGTACCACTTCAGGTAGAAGCGCTTCCAGCCGGTCTTGAAGAACGAGTTGAAGCCAACGTCGTCGTACTGCTCCGAACGCTTGATCTCCCCGGCCTTGAGCAGGCTCTGGCCCTCGGCGCGGATTTCTTCCCAGTGGGCCTGCAACGGGCTCAGGTCGGGAAAGTCGGCCGGATCGAGAAACGGGCGGTTGGGGATCTTCGAGAACAGATAAAGGAAGCAGTTGATGGGAGCCAGGAAGGTCGAGTGATCACTCAGCTGGCGGCCCAGTTTATGGCGCACGCGACCACGCAGGTGCACATACGCGATGGATAGAACGTAAACAGCGGCAATGATGAGTTTCACGGAAATCGTCACATGTCAGAAGAGAACATACTGCGCCCCCATTTGGGCCACCTGGGCCGAGGGGTCATGTGCAGCGTCCGAAAGCGATAAGAGGTCCTGAAGGCACGTCCCTGAGCCCATGCCAATGATGGCATGTGGCAACTGGTCGGCATTTTAGCCACAGTTTGTAACCAAAGGTTAACTCCGATTTGTGAAAATGTGTCCGCCCGCTGTGCCCCGACCTAAGTCGCATTGCCCGGGACAAATCCGCAGCGGCGATTTTTGCAACGGCTGAGGCTTACCGGCCTGGATGAAAAATCCGTGGGCCACTGTCATACAACTGCCGGCGCACATATGCGACAATGCGCGCCAAATTCCAACATGAACTCCCGCATTTCTTGCTCGGCAGCTTGGCCCATGGCCTCAAAGCTGCTGTCGACGTATGCCCGCTGGCTCAGCTCAACCCCGACCCGGTCCTGCCCTGGAGAGACTCCAGACAGGGTTTTCCAATCGGTGTCAGCCGTTTCATGTCAGCTCTAAATCACTGATAGGTAAGTAATTGATCTCCACAGCTAACATCACGATGCAGTTCGGCGCCAAGCCGCTATTCGAGAACGTTTCGGTCAAGTTCAACGGCGGCAACCGCTATGGCCTGATCGGCGCCAACGGTTGCGGCAAGTCGACATTCATGAAGATCCTCGGCGGCGACCTCGAGCCGTCCGGCGGCCAGGTCATGCTGGAGCCGAACGTTCGCCTGGGTAAACTGCGCCAGGACCAGTTCGCCTACGAAGAATTCACCGTGATCGACACCGTGATCATGGGTCACGAAGAGCTGTGGAAGGTCAAGGCCGAGCGCGATCGCATCTACTCGCTGCCGGAAATGAGCGAAGAAGACGGCATGGCCGTGGCCGAGCTGGAAACCGACTTCGCCGAGATGGACGGCTACACCGCCGAATCCCGCGCCGGTGAACTACTGCTGGGCCTGGGCATTCCCCTGGAACAGCATTTCGGCCCGATGACCGAAGTGGCTCCGGGCTGGAAGCTGCGGGTCTTGCTGGCCCAGGCGCTGTTCTCCGATCCGGAAGTGCTGCTGCTCGACGAACCGACCAACCACCTGGACATCAACACCATCCGCTGGCTGGAAACGATTCTGACGGCGCGTAACAGCACCATGAT
Organism: Pseudomonas sp. GW460-12-10-14-TSB1; assembly: GCF_017349775.1. NCBI lineage: Bacteria > Pseudomonadati > Pseudomonadota > Gammaproteobacteria > Pseudomonadales > Pseudomonadaceae > Pseudomonas > Pseudomonas sp. GW460-12-10-14-TSB1. The sequence goes on along the minus strand of NZ_JACNAC010000009.1, from coordinate 74,486 downwards.
CATCATTTCCCACGACCGTCACTTCCTCAACAGCGTCTGCACCCACATGGCCGACCTGGACTACGGTGAGCTACGCCTGTTCCCGGGCAACTACGACGAGTACATGACCGCGGCGACCCAGTCCCGCGAGCAACTGCTGTCGGACAACGCCAAGAAGAAAGCCCAGATCGCCGAGCTGCAGACCTTCGTCAGCCGCTTCTCGGCCAACGCCTCGAAAGCCAAGCAGGCCACCTCCCGCGCCAAGCAGATCGACAAGATCCAGCTGGCCGAGGTCAAGCCATCGAGCCGCGTCAGCCCGTTCATCCGCTTCGAACAGACCAAGAAGCTGCACCGCCAGGCCGTGACCATCGAGCAGATGTCCAAGGGCTTCGACGGCAAGACCCTGTTCAAGAACTTCAGCTTCACCGTCGAAGCCGGCGAACGCGTAGCGATCATCGGCCCGAACGGCATCGGCAAGACCACCCTGCTGCGCACCCTGATGGGCGAGCTGACCCCGGATGCCGGTTCGGTGAAGTGGACCGAAAGCGCGGAGCTGGGCTACTACGCCCAGGACCACGCCCATGACTTCGAAGACGACGTCAGCCTGTTCGACTGGATGGGCCAATGGACTCAAGGCGAGCAGATCATCCGTGGCACCCTGGGCCGCATGCTGTTCTCCAACGACGAGATCCTCAAGTCGGTCAAGGTCATCTCCGGTGGTGAGCAAGGTCGCATGCTGTTCGGCAAGCTGATCCTGCAAAAGCCCAACGTACTGGTGATGGACGAACCGACCAACCACCTGGACATGGAATCCATCGAGGCGCTGAACCTGGCGCTGGAAAACTACCCGGGCACCCTGATCTTCGTCAGCCACGACCGTGAGTTCGTATCGTCCCTGGCCACTCGCATCATCGAGCTGAGCCCGAACGGCGTGACCGACTTCAGCGGCACCTATGACGACTACCTGCGCAGCCAGGGCGTGGTGTTCTAAGGAACGCCAGTTGGTTGCCGGTCTGAAAGCCCCGTCCTGGTGACGGGGCTTTTTTGTGCGGCGATAAAAGCCTCACGATCAATCGAGCGTTGACCGACTGTTCCTGCAGCGGCGCAAACCGCTTTTTGTAGGAGCGAGCTTGCTCGCGATAGCAGTCCTGCAGGCCATATCGATATTGAATGTATCGGCCCCATCGCGGGCAAGCCTCGCTCCTACAGATTGAATGCGCCCTCCTGTAGGAGCGAGGCTTGCCCGCGATGGCGTCCTCCCAAGCCCTATAAATAGCAGGCCATAAAGAAATCGTTAGCCTGCTTCCTTTTATTTCCAGCCCGCGCCATGATGCAGTTCTCCAACCGCCCGCCCGCGAACGAGCCCTCATGTCTGCGCAACAAAAGCCCGTGCCCAGCTCCATGGCGATCACCCTGCAGATCGTCTCCATCGTCTTCTATACCTTTATCGCGTTTCTCTGCATCGGCCTGCCGATCGCGGTATTGCCCGGTTACGTCCATGGCGAGCTGGGCTTCAGCGCGGTGGTGGCCGGGCTGACCATCGGCGCGCAGTACCTGGCTACCCTCCTCAGCCGGCCCATGGCCGGGCGCCTGTCGGACAACCTCGGCACCAAACAGGCGATCGTCTACGGTCTGGCGGGGATTTTCCTCAGTGGGCTGCTGACCCTGGCGTCCACCCTGTTGCAGGCATTGCCGCTGCTCAGCCTGGGCATCCTGCTGCTGGGACGTTTGCTGCTGGGGGTGGCCCAGGGCCTGATCGGCGTGGGCACCATCAGCTGGTGCATGGGCCAGGTCGGCGCCGAACACACCGCACGCTCGATTTCCTGGAACGGCATCGCCTCCTATGGCGCGATTGCCATCGGCGCGCCGCTGGGGGTGGTGATGGTCGCCGACTATGGTTTCGAAAGCCTGGGGCTGGCCCTGTCGGTGCTGGCGGCCCTGGCCCTGCTGCTGATCCGCAACAAGCCGTCGGTGCCGGTGATCCGCGGCGAGCGCCTGTCATTTCGCGCGGTGTTTGGCCGTATCGCCCCTTACGGCGCCGGCCTGAGCCTGGCGTCCATCGGCTACGGCACCCTGACCACCTTTATTACCCTGTTCTACCTCAGCCGCGGCTGGACCGGCGCGGCCTATTGCCTGACGGTATTCGGCGTCTGCTTCATCCTCTCGCGCCTGCTGTTCATCTCCAGCATCAGCCGCTTTGGCGGCTATCGCGCGGCCATCGCCTGTATGAGCATCGAGACCCTGGGCCTGATCCTGCTGTGGCTGGCGCCCTCGACGGCGTTCGCCATGATCGGCGCCGGGCTCGCCGGCTTCGGCCTGTCACTGGTGTACCCAGCGCTGGGGGTGGAAGCGATCAAGCAGGTGCCCAGCACCAGTCGCGGTGCCGGCCTGAGCGCCTATGCGGTGTTTTTCGACCTGGCGCTGGCGATTGCCGGGCCGCTGATGGGCGCGGTGGCGTTGAACCTGGGCTATTCGTGGATTTTCTTCTGCGCGGCACTGCTGTCCCTCAGCGCCCTGGGCCTGACCCTGCTGCTCATGCGCCGGGCCGACGCCTGAATCACTGATCCGCGGTCTGCATCCCGGCCCGGCTCGGCTTGCCCAGGGCCTGGGCAAAGAACCGGCCGGCCTCGGCAATCAGATTGCGGTGGATATCCTCGCGGTCGACGCCATCGGCATCGGTGCATAGAGCCGGCATGCTCAGCAACTGCTCCTCGGTGCACGGCGCCATGAACACGAAGTGCCCGGCGCCGGCCAACAGTTTGAAGTCCGGCGCGACCGGCAGCTTGCGGGCCAGGGCCGCGGCGTTCTTGTCCAAGGCCACCAGCTTGTCGACGTCGCCGCTGTACAGCAGCACCGGCACATGTACGCCGGACAAGGTCTGCCGCCCGAACTTGAGGCTCAGCGGCGCCATCAGCAGCAAGGCCTGGACCCGCGGATCGGCGACCGGTTGCAGGTCGTCGCGATCGACGATCAGCTCACCCTGGGTATTGCAGGCATCGTGATCGTCGGGGCGCTCCTGGCAGTAGCGGCGCAAGCGATCCAGATCGGGGGTCGCCCCGGACAGGATCAGCGCGGTTTCGCCGCCGGCGGAGTAACCGATGACCCCGACCTGCCCGGCATTGACGAAAGGCGACAGCATCGGGTCGGCCAGGGTCGCGGTGATGGCTTCGGAAATCTGGATCGGCCGGCCATAGAGATTGCTCAGGGTGCCCAGCCGGCTGTGATCCTTGTAGTTGTCACCCGGATGAATCACCGCCACCACCACGAAGCCCTTGCGCGCCAGTGAGGTGGCCAGGTCGTGCAGGGCCAGCGGCGTGCCGGTATTGCCGTGGGACAGCATCAATAGCGGAAAACGGCCGATGGCGACCTTCGAATCCCGGGACGCGGCGATCTGATAACCCTCAACCTTGCTGCTGTGTTCGATGCCGGTGGAGGGATAGAAGGCAATCGCCCGCATTGGCTGCTGGTCCAGCGGGTCGAGAAAGCTCATCTCGTGGAAACCCACGCTCCAGTGCGGATGGGGCGCGGGCGCGGCGTGCACGATAATCGGGCCGCCGAGCAGGCAGATCAGTGACATTGCCCAAAGACGCATCATGGATGCACCACCTTCCCTACCTGATGAAAACGCCAATTCATTGCTTCACTGGCCAGGGTTTCGCTGGCCTGATAGCTGAGGTTATCGGGGCCGGGTCAAACCAACGCATGACCCGCTATTTGCATAACCCGCACCCTGCATAACCTGCTGCATAACCCGCGCCAGAATAAACAACGCGAACACGAAAAACTCCGTATTCCGCTGCCTGGAGGGCATCAGAATACAGAGTTTAAAGGGCGTTGCCTGGGGCGTAAGCGACTTTTACACAAGCCTTACGCGGCAGCGAAAAGTTGCTCGCTGATTTGCGTCTGGGCGTCGCTCAAAGCCTTGTTGCGGACTTCGTCGCCATAAGCCAGGCCATGGGCGCGGACGAATTCGATATCGGTGATGCCGAGGAAGCCGAACAGCACCTTCAGGTAGTCCTCGTGAGCCACGCCAGTGGCTTGGCCGGCATGCAGGCCGCCTGCAGTGGAAACCACCACGACTTTCTTGCCACCGCACAGGCCTTCAGGGCCGGCTTCGGTGTAGCGGAAGGTCTGGCCGGCAACGGCGATGCGGTCGATCCAGGCCTTGAGCTGGGTCGGGATGGTGAAGTTGTACATAGGCGCGGCGATCACTACAGCATCGGCGGCCTGGAATTCGGCGAGGGTCGAAGCGCTCAGCTCGGCTTCGTGCTGCTGGGCGGCGTTGCGCACTTCGGCCGGGGTGCCGGCGGCCACCAGGGTGGCGGAGCTGAAGTGGCTGATGGCGTCGGTGGCCAGGTCGCGGTAGGTCACCTCAACGCTGGCGTCGGCGTTTTTCCAGGCCTTGACCACGCTTTCGCTCAGCTGACGGGAAGCCGAGTTGTCACCAAGGATGCTCGAATCGATATGCAACAGTTTCATCTGGGATTCTCCAAGTGAGGATCGCCACCGGGCGATCAATTGAAGACAATCCTACAGATGAAACCAATAGCTGATTAGTCGGCTAAAATGCGATAGTTTGTCCCATCAGCAGGACAGTCGAGTCACTCTATGCAAGACCTCAACGATCTTTATTACTTCGCCAAGGTGGTGGAGGCCGGTGGTTTCGCCGCCGCCGGGCGCTTACTGGGGGTTCCCAAATCCCGTTTGTCGCGGCGTATCGCCGAGCTGGAAGAGCGGCTGCACACCCGGCTGCTGCAACGCACCACCCGGCAATTGAAGCTGACCGCGGTCGGCGAACGTTACCTGCGCCACTGCCAGGCCATGCTGCTGGAAGCGGAAATGGCCGACGAGGCCGTGGCCAGCATGTCCAGCGAACCTCGCGGGCGCCTGCGGGTGTCCTGCCCGGTCGGCCTGGCCCATCATATGCTGCCGACCGTCATCAGCTCCTTTCTCGAGCAATATCCCCAGGTCCAGCTCGACATGCAGCTGCTCAACCGCCGGGTCGATGTGGTCGCCGAAGGCATCGACGTGGCGCTGCGAGTTCGCGAGCATGGCGACGAAGACCCCTTGCTGGTGACCCGGCGCCTGCGCCAGGCACAGACCGTGATGGTCGCCAGCCCGGCGTTCGCCCGCGAGTGGCCGATCCACAGCCCCGATGACCTGCACAAGGTACCGGTGCTGGGCGCCCTGGAGGCCGATCGCATGGTGCATTTGCGCATGCTCAATGCCCAGGACGAGAAATGCGACCTGGTCCTGGAGGCGCGCCTGGGCATCGACGACTTCCTCGTGCGCCGGTCCTGCGCCCTCGCCGGCCTTGGCTGTACCATCCTGCCGATGATGTATTGCGAGGAAGAACTGCAGACCGGGCAACTGGTGCAACTGCTGCCCGAGTGGTCGCTGCCTGGCGGTTGGCTGCAGGCGGTCTACCCTCACCGGCGCGGTGTATTGCCAGCGGTAAGGGCCTGGATCGAGCATGTCAGCGAAGCCTTCAAAGCCTGCGGGGACCGCACACTGTGACAGCGCGACAAAAGGAAAAAACCATGACTGAAGCGGATGTGGCGCAATTCTGCCTGGACTTGCCGGGCGCGCGCGAAGACTACAAATGGGGCGGTGTGCGGGTGTTTTCCGTGGCCGGCAACAAGATGTTCGCCCTGCAGAACCTGCGGGGCGAATCACTGGCGTTCAAGGTGGATAAGGAGCTGTTCCTCGGCCATGTCGACCGCCCCGGCATCGCGCCGGCGCCGTACCTGGCGCGAGCGCACTGGATCATCATGCAGACGCCCTACCCGCTGGGCGCCGGCGAACTGCGGGACTTGCTGCAGCGTTCCCACCAGTTGGTGGTGAGCAAGCTGCCCAAGCGGGTACAGGTCGGCCTGTTGCTTTAGGCTCTGTACGACAAGTGGCTGCGCTCGCTCATGCTGCGTTAAAAACAGGCTCGGAATGCTCATTTAGGCCCCTAAACTCCGCTTCCTCGCCTGTTTTTGCCTTGCCTGACCTTCGCTCGCCGACTTTTCGTAAAGAGCCTAGAACAGCGAGAACAGGCTGCCTTCAAGAAACAGCCGGTCGATCCAGAACACCTGGTGCAACAGCACGATCAGCCAGAACACCAGTTGATAGGACAGCTTGCGGGTCTTGTGGCGAAACGCCTGTTGCGCCAGCAAGGCGCCTGGCCAGCCACCGGCCAGCTCCACGGCGTGCAGAACGTTTTCCGGGGTCCGCCAGCTGTCGCTGCGGGCCTTGCGCTTGTCGCTCCAGTAGAGGAAGAACGTCAGCACGCTGACCGCGCCATAGGCCGCCAGCGGCACCCAGGAAATCCCCTTCACGCCCAGTAGCAGCGAACCGCACAAGGGCAAGGCACAAAGCAGCAGGAAAATCACCGCCTTGAGCCTTGGCTGCTGGATCCGTGCCCCGGCGACGTTGCCGGGGCGGTTCGGGTTGCGTGCGTCCATCAGGAATGGACCGCGGTCCAGTCGACCCAGCCGAACTGCCAGGTGGCGAGGATCACCAGGCCGAAAGCAATGCGGTACCAGGCAAAGGCCGCGTAGCTGTGGTTGGCGATGAACTTGAGCAGGCCCCTGACCGCGATCATCGCGAAGATGAACGAGGTGATGAAACCGACGGCGAACACCGGCAGGTCGTCCGGCTGGAACAGGTTGCGGTACTTGTAGCCCGAGTAGACCGCGGCACCGACCATGGTCGGCATGGCCAGGAAGAACGAGAACTCGGTGGCGGTCTTGCGCGACAGGCCAAACAGCAGGCCGCCAATGATGGTGGAGCCCGAGCGCGAAGTGCCTGGAATCATCGCCAGGCACTGGGCGAAACCGACCTTCAAGGCATCTTTCCAGCTGATCTCGTCCACTGTATTGGCATGGATTTCATGCTTCCGGCGTTCGGCCCAGAGCATGACCACGCCACCCACCACCAGCGCCGTGGCGACGGTGATCGGGTTGAACAGGTATTCGTGGATCAGGTCGGCGAAAATCACCCCCAGCACCACGGCGGGCATGAAGGCGATCAGCAGGTTGATGGTGAAACGCTGGGCGTTGCGCTGGGTCGGCAGGCCAGTGACCACATCGAGGATCTTGCGGCGAAACTCCCAGACCACCGCGAGAATGGCCCCCAGCTGAATGATGATGTTGAACGCCATGGCGCGTTCGCCACCGAAGTTGAGCAAGTCCGCAACGATAATCTGGTGGCCTGTACTGCTGATGGGCAGAAACTCTGTCAGCCCTTCCACAATCCCTAAAATCAATGCCTGTACGGCGGTCCAAAGCTCCATCAATCCCCCGAAGGTCATGCCGCGGCATGCCTCTTAGTTTTTCTTCAATGTTCACTGACGCGTGCGTTGCGACTTCGCAGCCGCAATAGGATCATCATCGCCCTTGAAAATTCCGTGAAAAATCAGCCGGATTCAGGTTTTTCGCGATGAGGCCGAAATCCTAGCAGACATACTCGAGAAACGCTGTCGCGTTGAGAGAATCGGCTGGACCTGACTGCAAGGAGCGCATGACGGATGTACAGGGTGTTTCCATTACAAGAACAACAATCGGGAGTGACAGATTCATGAACAGCTTACGCAGAATGTCGATCAGCCGCCGGCTGTGGCTGATCCTGATTGTGGCGGTACTGATGCTGATGACCCTGGGCATGCTGATGCTCAAGCAGATCCACGACGACCTGTACCAGGCCAAGGCCCAGAAGACCCAGCATGTGGTGCAGACCGCCAACGGCGTGCTGGCCTATTTCCAGAGCCTGGAAAGCGCCGGCAGCCTCGATCGCGCGACGGCGCAGAAGCAGGCGCTGAGCGCCATACGCGGCCTGCGCTACGACCAGAGCGACTACTTCTGGATCAACGACCTGACCCCGGTCATGGTCATGCACCCGACCAACCCCAAGCTCGACGGTCAGAACCTCTCGGCGATTCGCGATCCCGACGGCTTTGCCGTGTTCAACGAAATGGTGGCCATCGCCAAGGCCAAGGGCGCCGGCATGGTCAACTATCGCTGGCCGAAACCGGGCGCCAGCGAGCCGGTGCAGAAGACCTCCTATGTCCAGCTGTTCCAGCCCTGGGGCTGGATCATCGGTTCAGGGGTGTACATCGATGACGTGCAGGCCGAGTTCCGCAGCCAGGTGGTGAAAGCCTCGGTCGTCGGCATCGCCATTGCCCTGATCATGGCCCTGCTGGTGCTGCTGATCGCCCGCAGCATTGTCCGCCCGCTGCAGGAAACCGTGCACGCCATGGCCAACATCGCCAGCGGCGAAAGCGACCTGACCCGCGCCCTCGACACCCACGGCCAGGACGAAGTCACCGAACTGGCCCGGCACTTCAACGGCTTCACCGCCAAACTGCGTCTTGTCGTCAGCCAGTTGCAGGTATCGGCCAGCGCCCTGGCGCAATCCTCCGCCGACCTGGGCAGCAACGCCAGCCAGGCCCAGGAACGCAGCCAGCAGCAGTCGCAGCAGATGGAACTGGTGGCCACCGCCATCAACGAAGTGACCTACGGCGTACAGGACGTGGCGAAGAACGCCGAACACGCCGCCAGCGAGATGCGCGACGCCGAAGCCCAGGCCCAGCAGGGACAGGTCAATATCGACGGCAGCCTGCAACAGATCGACCGGCTTTCGGCCACCATCGACCAGGCCGTGGAGGTGATTCGCACCCTGGCCCAGGAAAGCACCCAGATCGGCAGCGTGCTGGAGGTGATCCATTCGATCGCCGAGCAGACCAACCTGCTGGCGCTCAACGCGGCGATCGAAGCCGCCCGTGCCGGCGAACAGGGTCGTGGCTTTGCCGTGGTGGCCGATGAGGTACGCCTGCTGGCCCAGCGCACGCAGAAGTCCACCGCCGAGATCCAGTCGATGATCGAACGCCTGCAAGGGCACTCGGAAGCCGCGGTAAAAGTCATCGGCGACAGCAGCCGGGCTTCGCAGCAGACCATCGAGCAGGCCGGGCTGGCCGGGGAAAGCCTGAACGCCATCGGCCAGGCCCTGCGCAACCTCAACGGGCTGAACGCCTCCATCGCCAGCGCCACCCTGCAACAGGCCCATGTGGTCGAAGATATCAACCAGAACGTGACCCAGGCCGCCGGCCTGTCCCACAGCACCGCCCTGGCAGCCGAGCAGTCCAGTGCCGCCAGCCTGCACCTCAAGGAGCTGAGCGAGCAGCTCAACGGCCTGTTGCGCCAGTTCCGGGTCTGAGGCTGTGCATGGCGGGGTTCGCCCCGCCAAGGTTTGCGGCCTTCACTAACATGCAAGGCCGCTTCTGGTTACAATCCGCCCCCTCCTCCGCTTCCAGGTAGTTTTCATGTCCGGGCTTGAACTGTTCGCCGCTGCACTCGGCGTGATCGCCGTCTGGCTGACAGTCAGACAGAACCCCTGGTGCTGGCCGATCGGCCTGGTCATGGTGCTGCTGTATAGCTGGATCTTCTTCGAGGTGAAGCTGTATTCGGACATGCTGCTGCAAGTGGTCTACGCCGCCCTGCAACTCTATGGCTGGTGGCAATGGACCCGCGGCGGCGCCAGTCATCAGGGGCGTCCGGTCAGCCTGCTGGGGCCCCGCTCGATGCTGTTCGGCCTGAGCCTCGGGGCCATCGGCAGCCTGCTGCTGGGGGCGGCCATGGCCCATTGGACCGATGCCGCGCAACCCTGGCTGGACGCCGCGCTGACCGGCTTCAGCCTGGTGGCGCAGTGGTGGATGGCGCAGAAGCGCGTGCAGTGCTGGCCGTTGTGGATTGCCGTCGACGTGATTTTTGTCGGCCTGTTCATCTACAAGGACCTGTACCTGACCGCGGCACTGTACGGGCTGTTCACCCTGCTGGCCGTGCAGGGCTGGCGCGCCTGGCGGGCCGACCCGGCGTTGCGCCCGGCATGAAGGTGCTGGTACTGACCGGCCCCGAGTCCAGCGGCAAAAGCTGGCTCAGCAGCCACTTGCAGGCACGCTTCGGTGGCATCCAGGTGGGCGAGTACGTCCGCCATTTCATCGAGCAGAACCAGCGCGACACCTGCCTGGCGGATATCCCGGAGATCGCCCGCGGCCAGTTGGCCTGGGAAGACCAGGCCCGGGCGCAACACCCGTCGTTGCTGATTCTCGACACGCACCTGCTGAGCAATATGCTCTGGAGCCAGACCCTGTTCGGTACCTGCCCGGACTGGCTGGAACCCGAGCTGCTGGCTCGCTGCTATGACTTGCACCTGCTACTCTCCCCCGAAGATGTCGGCTGGAGCAACGACGGCCAGCGTTGCCAACCCGAACTGAGCGAGCGCCTGGCCTTCTTCAAGGCCACCGGTGATTGGCTGGTGCAACACCAGCAGCCCTTCGAAGTGATTCGCGGCGACTGGGAAGCCCGCCGGCAACGGGCATTCGAGCTGGTCGAGCGTCTGCTTCAGGGTTAGCCGAATCCTTTTCCTGTCCGCATTTTTTCTCCTCTGCCAGCGAGAAAAATGTCCATCCCTGAAACACCCGCCGCTACGTAAAACGGCCAAATCAAAGGGCTTCTCATTGCTCTTCGGCCATCTGTTAAAACGCTGATACAACCCGACGCGAGCCCCCCGATTCAGAGCCTCGCCATGGCAATACCGGGCTGCCGAAGGCGACAGTGGTCTCATTGTTGAAACACCCCTGGCCCGGCAACACTCCTGGTTATGCGTAACCTGTTGAATTTTTGAAACAATCAAAAAGCGGCACGGCTTCTGCTCTCTACCCTCGCAACGCTGACTAGGGCCAGCGATAGAAGAAGGGAATGCTGCCGTGGAGAATCACAATTCAGCTCTGACCCACCTCCTGCTGATCGGCTGTGCCATCGGCTCGCTGCTCAGCCTCCCGGTCCTGGCTGCCGACGACATCAGGGACGGCAGGATCGTTCTCGACCGCGACGTTCAACCTCGTAGCGTCGGCCGCCCTCCGCTGCATCCAGACCCCTACCCGACCACCGTCAATGCCAACCCTTCGGCCCGGGTCAAACAGATGACCAGCAACACCGAATTGAGCGACGGCGACTTTGCCGGGGTCAGCAGCGGTTCCACGATCAGCAGCAGCGTCATGCCCAACGGCGTCAACCTGCAGGGGCTGAACAGCGTCACCAACCCCAACGGCCTGACCGGCATGAGTGCCGGCCACGGCGGCGGTAGCGGTGGCGCCATCTCCGGCACCATCAACCGCTCGCTGAATTCTGGCCTGGCTCCTTTGGGCAGACTGGCCGGAGGCCAATGAGATGATTCGCACCCTCCTATTGCTTGCCCTGTTCGGCTGCCCTTCGGCAATGGCCGACCCAGGCATCCAGGCGGTGGACACCGCCACCCTGCACAACTCCGGCGCCCGCTACAACGGCAACTTCAACGTCAACCAGGCCGCCGGCGACCAGCAGCAACAGACCAACACGCGCGCCATCGCCATCGGCACCGACGCCCAGGCCACCACTGTGGTCCGGCAGAAGCTCGGCACGCCGGCCAGCAGCGCGATCGACGCCACCAGCAGCATCGACGGCAACGCTTTCAGTAATGGCAACGGGGTCCTGGGCGTGAACCAGGGAGCCGGCGCCAACAACCAAATGGTCAACGCAATGCGGGTGAGCATCAGTGCCCAGCCGCAAAGCATCGACGACAGCGTCCTGTCCCAGCAGAACGTGGCGCTGTTACCAGGCTCGGGAGCAACTGAGGCTTCCAAAGGCAGCCGCCAGGTCGTTACCAGCGACCAGGCCTTCACCGGCAGCCGGGGAGTGATTCAGGTGAACCAGAGTGCCGGGGTGGGGAACCGAATGGCTAACACCCTGAGCATACGGGTCGCTGACTGACCCGCAGCAGTGCGATTGGAAAGTACCAACACTTAACCAACTAATAAGCACGGAGAAACACCATGAAACCTACAATGGCTCTCAAGCCACTGGTTTTTGCACTTGCCGCAGTGATGGCAATCGCTGCACATGCAGGTGGTAATGACGACAACCACGGAGGTCACGGTGGTCATGGCGGCCATGGCGGTCACAATGGTCACCACGGCGGTCACGGTGGCCATGGCGGTCATGGAGGCAACGACGGTCTAGACCTCAAAACCAAGCTGCAACTCACCGCCGGAGCCGTGGCCAACGTAACCGATGAGCAGTTCAGCTCGGGCAACAGCGTCAGCAACCGCGGCACCAACAACAACGCCGACGCCAGCGACTCGATGAACAACTCCAACGGCAACATGGGCGCCAACGTGGCTGCCGGCGCCGGCAACCAACAAGACAACGCCGTCGCCCTGGCCACCGCCGATGAAAGCTTCATCTTCGGCAGCGCGGTAGCCACTTCCAGCGCGACCCAGACCAACACCAACAACACGGTGAAAAACTGGTCCACGCAAAACAACGCAACACTCGACAATGCTGGCAACGGCGGCTCCGGCAACATCGGCATCAACGTCACCGCCGGCGACTTCAACCAACAGAAAAACAACCTGGCAATCGCCGTATCCGGCGGACGCGTAGCGACCGCATCGGCTTCGGCCGACCAGACCGTCACTGGCCTGGACGTGGATAACAAGGGTGTACGTACCTACAAAAAAGACACCCTTACCAGTGAGTTCAATGCCTCCGGCACCTACAAAGGCACCGGCTACGGCAAGATCCAGGGCGACGACGATCACCATGGCGGTGGTCATCATGGCTACGACGATCGTAGTGGCGGTGGCGACCACGATAATGGCAATCAGAAGTTCACCTTCAAGGAACAAGGCACGATCGAACTTTCCGGCGTCTGGACGAAACAAGTGCTGACCAAAGACGGCTGGAAAAACCCTGTGATCAACAACGCGTCGATGTCTGGCTCGATGAACGGCTTCTCCGGCAACGGCGGCGCCAACGTCTCGGCGGGTGCCGGCAACCAACAAAGCAACTCGCTGTCCATCGCTGCCGGCTGCAGAGCCTGCCTGTAATCACGATAGTGACGAAAGCCCCGGAAACGGGGCTTTTCCACAGTCTCACAAGGAGTGTCGATCATGCGAGTTGCCGCCCTCTCCTTTCTCCTGTGCCTGGCGGGCCTGACTCAGGCCGCGCAGATGCCGGTGGCCGTGCTGCCTGGCGGAAACCTGGTGTACAAGCAGGTGCAGAGCGTGCGGGAGCGCAAATTCGCCGACCTGGTCGAGCAGAAAACCGACTTCAGCTGCGGCGCCGCCGCGCTGGCGACGATACTGCGCCAGGCCTACTGGCTCGACGTCGATGAGGAGCACGTCATCAAAGGCATGCTGGCCACCGCTGACCAGGACCTTGTGCGTACCCAGGGTTTCTCCATGCTGGACATGAAGCGCTACCTGGAAAGCATCGGCATGCGCGCCCGGGGCTACCGGATACCTCCCGACAAACTGCAGGCGGTCTCCATTCCGGTGGTGGTACTGATGGACATTCGTGGTTACAAGCACTTCGTGGTCATGCAGCGGGCACACAAAGACTGGGTCTATATCGGCGATCCCGTCCTGGGCCATAAACGCTACTCCCACGAAGACTTTGTCAAAGGCTGGAACGGTATCGTCTTCGCCATCGTCGGCCCCGGCTACGACAAGGCCAACGCCTTGCTCGACCCGCCCAACCCGCTGACGGCCAAGAACAAGCTGGATACCTTCAACCCGGTCAAAGACGCAGAACTGATGGAATTCGGTTTCATTCAGAGCGACTTCTTCTAGGGTCGCCCTAAGGATAAAGGGGCAGGATGCTCCGGGAGCAGCAGATGAAAAGCGCGTACTGGCTGGCCGCCGCCTGCCTGGTAACCAGTTTTCCTGCGTACGCTTATGCAGGGTTCAAGCCTATAGAAATCAAGGACCAGGAACTCTCCGAGCTCCGCGGTCGCTACGTCATGCCAGGGCGGATCATCAGCTTCGGCATTGTCATGAGCAGCACCTGGCGCAACGCCTCGGGCGATCTGATCGGCGCCACGACCTCGATGCAGATCCAGCAATCGACGATCAAACCGGAATTCTACGTCTCCACGATCAAGGAAGCCGGCAACGGCTCGACGCCGACCCAAGGCTCGGGCAACGTGATCGGCGGCGCGGGCCTGGCCACCACCCAAGGTGTGACCCAGAGCGTACGCGCGGCGGGCGATGGAAATAGCGCCTATAACAATGTTTCCATCGACGTCAGGGAAGCCAGCCATGCTCCGGCACTGGTGCCGGCGCAAGGCCAGCTGTTGATGAGCGGGCAAACCATCAGCGGCAGCAATGCCGCGGGCAGCGTGGCTGTGTCCGCCACCGGTGGTGGCATCCAGATGGCCATCCAGGCCAATAACAACCAGGGCTCGGCCCTGCAACAAGTGGCCCAGGGCGGCTTGCTGCAGAACACCCGTCTGCTGGGCGACAGCAACCTGGTCAGCAACATGACCCAACTGAACGTGGTACTCAACAATAACGGGGCGAGTACTGGCGCTTTGGACTGCAACCTGACCCAGCTCAAGGGTCTTCGCAACCTAGGATATTGAACTACGCTGATTCTCGATCATTAGGCTCAAAGGGACGGCTTACTCATGTATCGATCAGTCTCGCTGCGCGCAGTTGTATGTTTGAGCACGCTCCTCCCGACGGCACTGCTGCAGGCCGCGCCTGATGCCGACGTAGAGGCCCTGAAACGAGAATTACTGGAGCTTAAGCAACGTTACGAAGTGCAGCAGAAAGCACTGGCGGTATTGGAACAGCGGGTACGCCAGGTCGAGGAGCAACCGGCGGCGCCACCACCGAAACGCCTGGCCAAGTCGCCAGCGGACATGCGTGGCAACCAGCAGGTGGCCGGGACCACGACCCCGGCCGGCGGCAGCTCCTACGGGGAATCGCTCAAGGATGACTCGCAACCGGCGCAGAGCGTGTCCAACCTGTACGACGAAGCCAGCGGCTTCTTCGGCGGCGGCAAGTTCAGTGTCGAGACCGGCCTGACCTACTCCCGTTATGACACCCGGCAGCTGATCCTCAACGGTTTCCTGGCGCTGGACTCGATCTTCCTCGGCAACATCAACCTGGACCGGATCAAGGCCGACAACTGGACCCTCGACCTCACGGCCCGCTACAACCTGGACAACCGCTGGCAGTTCGACGTCAACGTGCCGGTGATCTACCGCGAATCGACCTACCAGTCCGGCGGCGCCCAGAACGGCGCGGCGGGCGTCACCAGCGAAAAAACCGTGTCCAAGGACCCGACCCTCGGCGACGTGAACTTCGGCATCGCCTACAAATTCCTCGACGAATCGGTCAATACCCCGGACGCGGTGTTGAGTTTGCGTGTCAAGGCGCCGACCGGCGAAGAGCCGTTCGGCATCAAGCTGCGCCAGGTCCAGGACAACACCAACCTGTTCGTCCCGGATGACCTGCCGACCGGTAACGGCGTCTGGTCCATCACCCCCGGTATCACGCTGGTCAAGACCTTCGACCCGGCGGTGCTGTTCGGTACCCTTTCCTACACCCACAACCTGGAAGAATCCTTCGACGACATCAGCTCCACGGTCAACCTGAAGACCCCGGGCAAGGTCAAGCTCGGCGACAGCTTCCAGATCGGCATGGGCATCGCCTTCGCCCTGAACGAGAAGATGAGTATGTCGTTCTCCTTCTCGGACCTGGTCCAGCGCAAGAGCAAGCTCAAGGAAGATGGCGGCGACTGGCAGTCCGTGGTGTCCAGCGATGCCAACGCCGGTTACTTCAACGTCGGCATGACCGTGGCGGCCACCGACAACCTGACCATAGTGCCCAACCTGTCCATCGGACTGACCGACGATGCCCCGGACTTCACCTTCAGCCTGAAATTCCCTTACTACTTCTAAACCACAGCCGAAAAAAGGCCCGCGGCGATCACTTCGCCGCGGGCCTTTTCGTTGCACCGCCCTAGCGGATCTGATGCTTGTGCAGCAAACGGTAGAAGGTCGGGCGCGATACGCCCAGCACCCTGGCCGCGACACTCAGGTTGTCGCTGTGCCGATTCAACACGTCGCACAAGGCCTGGCGCTCGGCCCGATGCTTGTAGTCCTCCAGCGTGCCCATGGGCGCGATGCTCGCCTGCGGGCTGAGCAGCCCCAGGTCCCGGGCCTCGATCTGCCGTCCCTCGGCCAGCACCAGGCCGCGCCGCACCCGGTTGGCCAACTCGCGGACATTGCCCGGCCAATCGTGCTTGCCCATGGCCACCAGTGCGTCCTCGCTGAAACTGCGCGGCCGGCGCCCGGTTTCCAGGCTATAGAAGTGGGAAAAATGGCTGGCCAACATGCCGATATCGCCATGCCGTTCGCGCAATGGCGCGGTAACCACCTGCAACACGTTCAGGCGGTAATACAGGTCTTCGCGGAAGCGCCCCTTGTCGATCGCCGCCTCGAGGTCGACGTGAGTCGCCGCCAACACCCGCACATCCACCGGAATCGGCTGGCTGCCGCCCACCCGTTCAATATGTTTTTCCTGCAGGAAGCGCAACAGATTGGCCTGCAGCTCCAGCGGCAGGTCGCCGATTTCGTCGAGAAACAGCGTGCCGCCATGGGCCGCCTCGATACGCCCGACCTTGCGTTGATGGGCGCCGGTGAACGCGCCCTTCTCATGGCCGAACAATTCGGACTGGATCAGGTGCTCGGGGATCGCCCCGCAGTTGATCGCCACGAAGGGCTTGCTGTGGCGCTGCGACTGCCGGTGCAGGGTCCTGGCCACCAGCTCCTTGCCGGTACCGCTTTCGCCGCGAATCAGCACTGGCGACTCAGTGGGCGCCAGCTTGCTCAAGAGTTTGCGCAAGTCGCGGATCGGTCGGCTGTCGCCCAGCAACTCATGCTCGGGCTGAGCGACATGAATGTGTCCCTGGCCACGCAGACGGGCCATGCCGAAAGCCCGCCCAAGGGTCACCTGGACCCGCGAGACATCGAACGGCAGAGTGTGGAAATCAAAAAACCACTCGCAGACGAAGTCGCCGACCTTCTGCAGGCGCAGCACGTCCGGGCTGAGCACCGCGATCCACTCGGTACCGCTGCGGCTGATCAGATCCTTGACCGCTTCCGGTCGCTCCAGGTGAAACGGCTGCAAACGCAGCAAGCCGACGTCACAGCCACGATCGACGGCCGATTCCAGGTCACAACTGTCGACATCCCAGCCCACCGTGCGTAATCCAGGCAGCAGACGATGACAATCGTCGCACGGGTCTACCACTAACAGACGCCGTTGGGCGGTCGCTTCAAGCATGACTGTTCCTTGGCGCCAAAAATAGGAAAAGTTATGAGAAACAGTAGTTTGGCGAACCTGGTTGTAACGTTAGCAATAACTTGACGGGGTCTTGTATCGATTGTTTATAGCGGCAATCACCATTTGGACTAACTCTTGGATGGATCCAAAAGCCTGGTTTAATTCCGTGCGCCAATCTTTCATTAAGCTTTCAAAAGAAGGCTCTGCAACGCGGCGATGAACAAAAGTTGTAAATTCTGGTCTTTCTATGTGACCTGATCCCTGGTTCGAGACATCAGTACAAGTAACCAGCCGAACGGTAAGCCCAACCGACGGCACATCATTTGATTGGGCACATAGAGAGAAGACCCCATGAACGCCCCGCTCCGTATCAACGAAGCACTTTTGATCGCCGACCGCGCATTCCAGCCATTCCAATGCGTCGCCTGGGCCCCACAAGACGGTAACGGCGAACTGAGCCTGACCGTCATCGACCGCACCAATACCCGTATTGGCCGCAAACAGATTCCAAGCAGCGCCTACTCCGACCCGGCGCAACTGGAAGACCTGCTGAAACAGGCCCGCGCCGAACTGAGCCAGGAAGGTTACAAACTGCAATCCTGGGCCATGCCAGAGTAAGAACACAGACGCAGATCACCTTCGGGTGATCTGCGTTATTTTGTCGCAGTTGATATAGCCACACTTTAGCCAGTTTGCAGAAAGTTCAACTTTCCCTGCCTGACTTGCTCCTCCCCCGCCTGTTTCAAGGCGAGTCTTCAGACATTCGTTAAAACCTCTTTATTACAGCCTTAGTCCGCGCCTGACGCGACACTTTAGTAGCTGCACATCCCTCGCCAGGCATTCCCAATGCTCGAGTTTTTCTGAACGAGGGCTGCGTCTTGAAAACGCCTTACTTCAAACCGCCAAAACGCCGATAGAAACTTTCGCCCACGTCGGGTAGCGGACCGTCGGCGTTTTCCAGCGCGTCATTGAGCCACTCCTCGGCCTTGGCATAGATCAACCGATAGATGTTGCGGCAGAGCTGGCGCGCCGCCCGCCCTTCCCAGTCGCCAGGGAGCAGTTCGTCCGGCAACTGCGGGTCGCGCAGCAGCAGTTTGCGGTACTCGTGGATCAGCAGCAGGCGCGCCAGGAAACAATCGGCCGGCTGCAGCTGCTCCTGCTCGCGCAGCGCTTGCCACAGCGGTCGGAACAGCTGGATGAACTCGCTGTAATGAGCCGCCAGTTCGTCGATGTTCCAGCTTTCGCGCACCTGCAGGCGCAGCGCCTTGGAGGCCAGCACATCCTGGGCAGTGGTCTCGAACAGAATGGTGTCTTCCTGGGCGCCGAGGTCCACCAGGGTGGCGTTGATATCCGCCCGATCGCTGCGCGGACAGGCCAGCACCACCGGCGAAATCGCGCCAAAACCTTGCCACTCCAGCTCTTCGCGTACCTGCTTGCGCTTGTCCTGGCCGAGTTGCGACAGCATCACCAGGCACCAGGAACCGTCCCAGGCCGGCACGCTGGCGTTGTAGACCCGCTTGAAAGCCTTGTCGAAACGCCGGCGACCGGTACCGGTCAGGCTGTAATAGCTGCGGCGCCCAACTTTCTCGGCGGTCAGCCAGCCTTCCTTGGTCAGGCGGAAAATCGAGGTGCGGATCAGCCGCTCGTTGATGCCGATGGGTTCGAGCAACTGGATCAGGCTGCCCAGCCATACCGTCCCGCCGTGGGGTTCGATGGCATCGCCGTACAGGGTAATAATCAGGGAGCTGGCGCGAATCGGCGTCTGCTCCTGGAAACGGGTCACGAGGTGATTCAGGGGTGCTAGGGACGACATGGGCGTACCGGACAAAAAGGAAGAAATATACCGGGTTTCGCCGGTTTCGAGTGGCCTGGACCGCGCTCTTCATGCGCCTTGGCTGTTCACTGCCCGGTATTTTTCGGGCGCAGGCCGCTGTCACTGATCCGCGGGCGATTGGCTTCCGGTTCCGCGAGCGGCTCGCAGACCTGCATCTGCTCCAGACAGCGCCTGGCCAACTGCTGATATTCACGGGTGCCGGCCTGCTTCCAGTGCAGCTCTTCATCACTGAGACGGCGTTTGACGCTGGCGGGGGCGCCCATGACCAGCGACTGCTCCGCACACTCGAAACCGGCCTTGACGAAGGCCGCCGCGGACACGAAGCAGCGTGGCGCGATGCGGGCGTTGTCCATCACCACCGCGTTCATCCCCACCAGCGCATCGGCGCCGATCCGGCAGCCGTGCAGCACCGCGCCGTGGCCGATATGGCCGTTGCGCTCGACCACCGTGTCGCTGTCGGGAAAACCGTGCATCACACAGGTGTCCTGCAGGTTGGCCCCCTCCTCCAGCACGATCCGCCCGAAATCGCCGCGCAGGCTGGCCAACGGGCCGATGTAGCAGTGGGCACCGACTATCACGTCGCCGATCAGCACGGCGGACGGATGCACATAGGCACTGGGATGGACCACCGGGGTCAGGCCGTCGAGGCTGTAGCAGGTCATGAGGTACTCCTTGGCTAGGGCGGCAAGTCGACACATTGCGCAAAGCGATGCCGATCAGGATTTATTTTGTATCACATCAAACCTAAACGAAAAAGCGGAAAATAAGTATCACGTCGCTGCACAGTGAGAGCCGCCATAGAACGGGCATAAACCCCAATAGAATTGAGAAAACCACCGACTTCCCTACCTATCCCTACCCTGGCGCGACCGACCAAATATCAAACATAAAGACACACTAATAATATTTTTACGTTGCATTTGTGTATCGCATTGGCGATATACTCGGCGAAAACCGGCTCCCCAGCCGATCCAATAATGACCCGGCCCTGCGCCGAGCGTGCACCCCGAGGGCATCCGCCATGCCTCAAACCCTTGCTGTCGAAAGCCTCGACGGCGGCGTTCGACTGATTACCCTGCAACGCCCCGCCGCCCTGAATGCCCTGACCACCGAATTACTCGGCGAACTGGCAGCCGCCCTGGACGCCGCCCAGGCCGATAACGAGACCCGGGTCGTGGTGCTGACCGGCAGCCGCAAGGCATTCGCCGCCGGCGCCGACATCAATGAAATGGCTGAGCGCGACCTCACCGGCATCCTCAACGACCCGCGCCAGGCTTCCTGGCAGCAGATCACCGGCTTCAGCAAACCATTGATAGCTGCGGTCAACGGCTTCGCCCTCGGCGGCGGCTGCGAGCTGGCCATGCACGCCGACATCCTGATCGCCGGCGAGGACGCGCGCTTCGGCCAGCCGGAAATCAACCTCGGGATCATGCCCGGCGCCGGCGGTACCCAGCGCCTGCTGCGGGCAGTCGGCAAATCCCTGGCCATGCAGATGGTCCTCGGCGGCGAGTCGATCGATGCCCGCCATGCCTTGCGCGCCGGCCTGGTCAGCGAGGTCACCCAGCAGGAACTCACGGTCGAGCGCGCCCTGCAGCTGGCGCGGCTGATCGCCGGCAAGGCGCCGCTGGCCTTGCGCCTGGCCAAGGAGGCACTGCTCAAGGCGCTGGACACCGACCTCGCCAGCGGCCTGCGCTTCGAGCGCCATGCCTTCACGGTGCTGGCCGGCACCCGCGACCGCGAAGAAGGCATCCGCGCCTTCCAGGAAAAACGCCGGCCCAGCTTCACCGGCCACTAGGCCGGCATACGGACCAACGACTCACACGACCCGTCAGAGAGCGCCAGAACCATGAACTTCGAACACATCCTGTTTTCCGTCGAGGCAGGCGTCGCCCTCCTCAGCCTGAACCGCCCCGAACAACTCAACAGCTTCAACACACAGATGCATGGCGAGGTCCGCGAAGCGCTCAAGCAACTGCGCGCCAATCCCGAGGCCCGGGTGCTGTTGCTGACCGGCGAAGGCCGCGGTTTCTGCGCCGGCCAGGACCTGAGCGACCGCAACGTGGCTCCCGGCGCGGAGGTACCGGACCTGGGCGAGTCCATCGAGCGCTTCTACAACCCGCTGATCCACCAGTTGCGCGACCTGCCGCTGCCAGTGATTTGCGCGGTGAACGGCGTGGCCGCCGGGGCCGGGGCCAACATCCCCCTGGCCTGCGACCTGGTGCTGGCCGGTCGGTCGGCAAGCTTTATCCAGGCGTTCTGCAAGATCGGCCTGATCCCCGATTCCGGCGGCACCTGGACCTTGCCGCGCCTGGTCGGCATGGCGCGGGCCAAGGCCCTGGCCTTGCTGGGCAATCGCCTGACGGCCGAACAGGCCGAGCAATGGGGCCTGATCTATCGCTGCGTCGAAGATGCCGAGTTGCGTGACGAGGCCCTCAAGCTCGCGCGCCACCTGGCCACCCAGCCGACCTACGGCCTGGCGCTGATCAAGCGCAGTCTCAACGCCAGCCTGAATAACAGCTTCGACGAACAGCTGGAACTGGAAAAAGACCTGCAACGCCTGGCCGGGCGCAGCGAGGACTACCGCGAAGGCGTGAGTGCCTTCATGGACAAACGCACACCGATCTTCAAGGGACGCTGAACATGAGCGCACTGACACCCCAGGCCCGTGTCGCGGTGATCGGCGCCGGCGCGATGGGCGCCGGCATTGCCCAGGTCGCGGCCCAAGCCGGCCACCCGGTATGGCTGCTGGACAACCGCCCGGGCGCCGCGGCGCAAGCCATCACCGGCATCGACCGGCAACTCGCCAGACGCGTGGCCAACGGCAAGCTCGATACCCAGGCGCACAGGGCAACCATGGCCCGGTTGCAGGCGGCCGAATCCATCGAGCAACTGGCCGACAGCGAGCTGATCATCGAAGCCATCGCCGAGAACCTCGAGGCCAAGCGTGAGCTGTTTCGCCAATTGGAAAGCCTGTGCCGCGACAGCTGCATCCTCGCCAGCAACACCTCTTCGCTGTCGATCACCCGCATCGCCGCCGGCCTGAAACGCCCCGAACGCCTGCTGGGCCTGCACTTCTTCAACCCGGCACCGGTAATGCCGCTGGTCGAGGTCGTCTCAGGGCTGGCCAGCGACCGGCAACTGGCGCAGCGCCTGTACGACACCGCGACAAACTGGGGCAAGAAGACGGTGCACACCCGGTCCACCCCGGGCTTTATCGTCAATCGCGTGGCCCGGCCGTTCTACGCCGAAAGCCTGCGCCTGTTGCAGGAAGGCACCGGCGACTGCGCCACCCTCGACGCCCTGCTGCGCGAGGCCGGTGGTTTTGCCATGGGCGCCTTCGAGCTGACAGACCTGATCGGGCACGACGTCAACTACGCAGTGACCCGCTCGGTATTCGAGGCCTATTACGGCGACATGCGCTTTCAGCCGTCGCTGATTCAGCAGGAACTGGTGGATGCCGGGCATTTCGGCCGCAAGACTGGCCAGGGCTTCTATTCCTATGCCGAGGGCGCCGAACGCCCAGCCCCTGTCGAACTGCACAGCGATCAGCCCATCGAGCACTGCGTGGTCGAGGGCGGCCTGGGGGCAGCCCAAGGTTTGCTGCAACGCCTGCGCGAGTCAGGTGTGCGGCTGATCGAGCGTGACGGCCATGGCCTGTTGCGGATCGGCGACGCGGTGCTGGCCGTCAGCGACGGACGCCTGGCCAGCCAGCGCGCCCGCGACCAAGGCTTGAGCAACCTGATCCTGCTGGACCTGGCCCATGACTATGCCAGCGCCGGACGCCTGGCCATCAGTTGCTGCGCCGGCACCAGCCCATTGGCCCGCGACCAGGCGGTGGCGTTGTTGCAACGCGCCGGGTTCAAGGTCAGCCAGCTCAGCGACAGCCCGGGGCTGCTGGTCCTGCGCACGGTGGCGATGCTCGCCAACGAGGCCGCCGACGCCTTGCTGCAAGGCGTGGCCTCGGCGGCGGACATCGACCTGGCGATGCGCGCCGGGGTCAATTACCCCGAAGGCCCCCTGGCCTGGGCCGACCGCCTGGGCCTGCCATGGGTGCTCGAGGTCCTGCAAAACCTGCAGGCCGCCTACGGCGAGGAGCGTTATCGACCGTCCCTGCTGTTGCGCCGCCGGGTGGCCGAAGGGAGGACGCTGCATGCTTGATCACCCTGCCATGAGCCTGGCCAGCGCGTGCGCCCAGAGCCTGTTCAAACGCGACAACGCCAGCCAGGCGCTGGGCATGCGCCTGCTGTCCGTGGCGCCCGGCGCCGCCCGACTGGGCATGAGCGTGCGCGAAGACATGCTCCAGGGCCACGGCACCTGCCACGGCGGCTTGCTGTTCACCCTGGCAGACTCGGCCTTCGCCCTGGCCTGCAATACCTACGACGAAGCCACCGTGGCCATCGGCTGCAGCATCGACTACATCGCCCCGGCCCGCCTGGGCGACACCCTGACCGCCGATTGCATCGAGCAAAGCCGTAGCGGCCGCACCGGCAACTACGACGTGCGGATCGAAAACCAGCATGGCGTGCTGATCGCCCTGTTCCACGGCAAATCCTACAAAGTGCGCGGCCCGGTGCTGGCGCAGGAGAACCCCAATGAATGACGCCCTGATCATCGATGCGGTCCGCACTCCCATCGGCCGTTACGGCGGCGCCCTGAGCAGCGTGCGTGCCGACGACCTGGGGGCAATACCCTTGCGCGCCCTGATGCAGCGTAATCCCGGGGTCGACTGGAGCCGGGTCGACGAAGTGATCTACGGCTGCGCCAACCAGGCCGGCGAGGACAACCGCAACGTGGCGCGCATGTCGGCGCTGCTGGCCGGGCTGCCGGTGGAGGTCCCCGGCACCACCCTCAACCGCTTGTGCGGCTCCGGCCTGGACGCCATCGGCACCGCCGCCCGCGCCCTGCGTTGTGGCGAGGCCGGGCTGGTACTGGCCGGCGGCGTCGAGTCGATGTCCCGTGCACCGCTGGTGATGGGCAAGGCGCAGACCGCGTTTTCCCGCCAGGCCGAGCTGTTCGACACCACCATCGGCTGGCGCTTCGTCAACCCGCTGATGGAACAAGGCTTCGGCATCGACTCGATGCCGGAAACCGCGGAGAACGTCGCCGCGCAGTTCGGCATTTCCCGCGCCGACCAGGACGCCTTCGCCCTGCGCAGCCAGCAGCGGGCCGCCGCCGCACAAGCCAGCGGACGCCTGGCCAGGGAAATAGTCCCGGTGCCCATTCCCCAGCGCAAAGGCCCGCCGACCCTGGTCGAACACGACGAACACCCGAGGGGCGACACCAGCCTCGAACAGTTGCAGAAGCTCGGCACGCCGTTCCGCCAGGGCGGCAGCGTCACCGCGGGCAACGCCTCGGGGGTCAACGACGGTGCCTGCGCCCTGTTGCTGGCCGATGCCGCGACCGCGCAACGCTACAACCTCAAGGCGCGTGGTCGGGTGGTCGCCATGGCCACCGCCGGGGTCGAGCCACGGATCATGGGCATCGGCCCGGTGCCGGCCACGCGCAAGGTACTGGAACTGGCCCGGCTGAGCCTGGCGGACATGGACGTGATCGAACTCAACGAGGCGTTCGCCGCCCAGGGCCTGGCGGTACTGCGCGAGCTGGGCCTGGCGGACGACGACGGGCGGGTCAACCCCAACGGCGGCGCGATCGCCCTGGGCCACCCCCTGGGCATGAGCGGCGCGCGCCTGGTGACCACCGCGCTGCACGAGCTGGAGCAGCGCCAGGGCCGCTACGCCTTGTGCACCATGTGCATCGGCGTGGGCCAGGGCATCGCCCTGATCATCGAACGACTTTAAGACCAGATACACCCGCGCCCGGAGCCCCCACGGGTATCCTTGGCGCAGGCACTCAAGACCCGCCCGCCGGCGGGTCGCAACACAACAATAATTCGAGTGAAGCCATGAACATGCCAATTGCCAAAGCCGTGCTTGATCCCCTGCTGGACCCGCTGGAAACCGCCAGCGTCGACCAGCTGCGCCAGCATCAGCTGGAACGCCTGCGCTGGAGCCTGAACCACGCCTACCGGAATGTGCCGCTGTACCGTCAGCGCTTCGACGCGCTCGGCGTGCACCCGGACGATGTGCGCAGCCTGGAGGACCTGGCGAAGTTCCCGTTCACCAGCAAGTCCGACCTGCGCGACAACTACCCCTACGGCATGTTCGCCGTGCCGATCCAGGACGTGGTGCGCCTGCACGCCTCCAGCGGCACCACCGGCAAGCCGACGGTGGTCGGCTACACCCAGAACGACATCGACACCTGGGCCAGGGTGGTCGCGCGTTCGATTCGCGCCGCCGGCGGCCGACGTGGTGACAAGGTCCATGTGTCCTACGGCTACGGCCTGTTCACCGGCGGCCTGGGGGCGCACTACGGCGCCGAACGCCTGGGCTGCACGGTGATTCCGATGTCCGGCGGCCAGACCGAAAAACAGGTGCAGCTGATCAAGGACTTCCAGCCGGACATCATCATGGTCACGCCCTCCTACATGCTCAACATCGCCGACGAGATCGAGCGCCAGGGCATCGATCCGCAAAAGCTCGCCCTGCGCCTGGGAATCTTCGGCGCCGAACCCTGGACCGCCGAACTGCGCAGCGCCATCGAGCAGCGCCTGGGCATCACCGCCCTGGACATCTACGGGCTCTCGGAAATCATGGGCCCCGGCGTGGCCATGGAGTGCGCCGAGACCAAGGACGGGCCGACCATCTGGGAAGACCACTTCTACCCCGAGATCATCGACCCGGTGACCGGCCAGGTGCTGCCGGATGGCCAGATGGGCGAACTGGTGTTCACCTCGCTGAGCAAGGAAGCCCTGCCGATGATCCGCTACCGCACCCGCGACCTGACCCGCCTGCTGCCCGGTACGGCGCGGCCCATGCGGCGGATCGACAAGATCACCGGGCGCAGCGACGACATGCTGATCATTCGCGGGGTCAACGTGTTCCCCACGCAGATCGAGGAGCAGGTGCTCAAGGTCCAGCAACTCTGCGAATGCTACGAAATCCACCTGTACCGCAACGGCAACCTCGACAGCGTCGAGGTGCATGTGGAACTCAAGAACGAGCATCAGCAGCTGGGCGACGAGCAGCAGAAAGCCATCTGCGACGAACTGAGCCGGCACATCAAGACCTATATCGGCATCAGCTCGCGTATCGTTTTGCGCCCACCCTTCTCCCTCAAACGCTCCGAAGGCAAGGCCAGCCACGTGGTGGATAACCGGCAAAAATAAGCCTTTCGCGCTTAAAGCCCTGCTTCGGCGGGGCTTTTTTTTGCCCGCGGGAAAGCCCTCGCCGGGCAAAGCGATACAAAAACACATACGACACGCTATTTTATGTTTGATATTTATTTTTGTATCACATATAAAGTTCTCCATGCCCAGGCAATCCTTCACGGCAGGAGACGCACCATGTACGCACAGCTGGTAGAGACCGGAATCAAAAGCATCAAGCCCCGTTCGGAGATGTCCGAACAGGAACGCGCCTTCCAGGAAAAAATCGATTCGGAAATCAAGATCGAAGCCAAGAACTGGATGCCGGATGCCTATCGGCAAACCCTGATCCGGCAGATTTCCCAGCACGCCCATTCGGAAATCGTCGGCATGCTGCCCGAAGGCAACTGGGTGACCCGCGCCCCGACCCTCAAGCGCAAGCTGCAACTGATGGCCAAGATCCAGGACGAAGCCGGCCATGGCCTGTACCTGTACAGCGCGATGGAAACCCTGGGCGCCGACCGCGACGAGGAAATCGCCAAGCTGCACAGCGGCCGCGCCAAGTACTCGAGTATCTTCAACTACCCGACGCTGAACTGGGCCGACATGGGCGCGGTGGGCTGGCTGGTGGACGGCGCGGCGATCGTCAACCAGGTGGTGCTGCAACGCACCTCCTACGGCCCCTACTCCCGAGCCATGGTGCGCATCTGCAAGGAAGAGAGCTTCCACCAGCGCCAGGGCTACGAAATCCTCCTGACCCTGATGCGCGAGGGCAACCAGGCGCAGAAGGACATGGTCCAGGACGCCATCGACCGCCTGTGGTGGCCAGCGCTGATGATGTTCGGCCCCAGCGACGAACACTCGCCCAACAGCGCGCAATCCATGGCCTGGAAGATCAAGCGCCAGAGCAACGACGAACTGCGCCAGCGCTTCATCGACCAGACCATCCCGCAGCTGGAGCTGCTCGGCTGCACCTGCCCGGACCCGGACTTGAAGTGGAACGCCGAGCGCGGCCACTACGACTTCGGCGAGATCCAGTGGGACGAATTCTACGAAGTGCTCAAGGGCAACGGCCCGTGCAACCAGGAACGCCTCGCCACCCGGCGCAAGGCCATCGAGGACGGCGCCTGGGTGCGCGAGGCCGCGGTCGCCCACGCCCGCAATAAAACCAATAAAAACGCCGCGTGAACCCTGGCCGCGGCAACCCGCGGCCAGGACTACACCGCTTCAGCCCCTGATGTGGAGTCACCCTTATGTCTGAATGGACCCTCTTCGAAGTCTTCGTGCGCAGCAAGCACGGGCTCAACCACAAGCACGTCGGCAGCGTGCACGCCGCCGACAGCGCCATGGCCATCGAGAACGCCCGCGAGCTCTACACCCGCCGCAGCGAAGGCGTGAGCCTGTGGGTGGTGCCCTCGGCGCTGATCGTCGCCTCGTCCCCGGATGAAAAGGACCCGCTGTTCGACCCGGCGGACGACAAGGTCTATCGCCACGCCAGCTTCTACGAGCTGCCGGCCGAAGTCGGGCACATGTGAGGTCGACCATGAACACGCAAAACGAATTGATCCAATACCTGCTGCGCCTGGGCGACAGCGCCCTGGTCCAGGGCCAGCGCCTGTGCCAGTGGTGCGGCCGCGCGCCGGCCCTGGAAGAAGAACTGGCGCTGATGAACGTCGGCCTCGACCTGGTGGGCCAGGCCCGCAACTGGCTGGACTACGCCGCCGAACTGCTGGACGACGGCCGCGATGCCGACCACCTGGCGTTCCGCCGCGACGAGCGGGCCTATCGCAACCTGCTGCTGGTCGAGCAGCCCAACGGCGATTTCGCCGTGACCATGCTCAAGCAGTTTCTCTACGACGCCTGGCACCTGGAAGTGCTCAAGGGCCTGGCCCAGTCCAGCGACGAGCGTATCGCCGGGATCGCCGCCAAAGCGGTGAAGGAAGTCACCTATCACCTGCGTCGCTCCAGCGAATGGGTCGAGCGCCTGGGCGACGGCACCGAGCACAGCCACCAACGCATGCTGGAGGCGATTCCCCTGCTCTGGCGCTTCACCCTCGAGCTGATCAGCGGCGACGACAGCGAAAACCACCTGCACGGCGCCGGCATCATCGCCGACCCCGCACAGGTCGCCAGCGCCTGGCAGGCCAGGGTGACGCAGATCTTCACCAGCGCCACCCTGCCCCTGCCACCGGCCCCCTGCCATTTCTACCTGGACGCCCGCCGCGGCCTGCACAGCGAACACCTGGGCATTCTGCTGGCGGAAATGCAGGCGCTGCCACGAGCCTACCCCGATGCGACCTGGTGAACTGATTTCCAGCGACCGCGGCGCCCGCGCCCAGCAACCGGGCGATCTGGAAACCGCCTGGAACATCCTCGGCGCGGTCATGGACCCGGAGGTGCCGGTGGTCAGCGTGGTGGACCTGGGCATCGTTCGCGACCTCGACTGGCACGACGGCCACCTGCAGGTGGTGGTCACCCCGACCTATTCCGGCTGCCCGGCCACCGAGGTGATCGAGGGCGATATCCGCGCGGCCCTGGAACTCGCCGGGTTTTCCGCGCCCCGCCTGCAACGCCGGCTGACCCCGGCCTGGAGCACCGACTGGATCACCGCCAGCGGCCGCGAACGGCTGCGGGCCTACGGCATCGCCCCGCCAGTGGGTAGTGGCAGCAAACGCAGCCTGCTGGGTGAAAGCGCTGCCATCTGCTGCCCGCAATGTGGCAGCGCCCACACCGAACAGCTCAGCGAGTTCGGCTCGACCGCCTGCAAGGCGCTGTATCGCTGCCAGGACTGCCTGGAGCCGTTCGACTATTTCAAGTGCATCTGACGCCGCGTCAGTGGGAGAACAACAATGAGCAAATTCCACAGCCTGACCATCAAGGATGTGCGCAGCGAAACCCGCGACGCGGTATCCATCGCCTTCGAGATTCCGCAGCACCTGCAGGACAGCTTTCATTTCACCCAGGGCCAGCACCTGGTGATGCGCACCCAGCTGGATGGCGAGGAGGTGCGCCGCTCCTATTCGATCTGCACCGGGGTCAACGACGGCGAGCTGCGCATTGCCGTGAAGCGCGTGGCCGGCGGGCGTTTTTCGGCATTCGCCAATGACCGGCTCAAGCCCGGGCACTGCCTGGACGTGATGCCGCCCGCCGGGCACTTCCATGTCGAACTCGACCCCGCGCGCCATGGCCAGTACCTGGCGGTGGCGGCCGGCAGCGGCATCACGCCGATCCTGTCGATCATCAAGAGCACCCTGGAAACCGAGCCCCACAGCCGCGTCACCCTGCTGTACGGCAACCGCGCAAGCTCCACCGCCCTGTTTCGCGAACAGCTGGAAGACCTGAAGAACCGCTACCTGCAACGCCTGAACCTGATCTTCGTGTTCAGCCGCGAACAGCAGGACGTCGACCTCTACAACGGCCGGATCGACGCCGACAAATGCGCCCGGCTGTTCTCCCGCTGGCTCGACGTCAAGGCCCTGGACGCGGCCTTCATCTGCGGCCCGCAGGAGATGACCGAAACCGTGCGCGACAGCCTGAAGGCCCGCGGCATGGCCGCCGAACGCATTCACTTCGAACTGTTCGCCGCCGCGGGCAGCCAGCACAAGCGCGAGGCGCGCGAGGCGGCCCGGCAGCTCGACGCGGCGGTCAGCCAGATCACCGTGATCAGCGACGGTCGCGCCCTGGCCTTCGACCTGCCACGCAACAGCCAGAGCATCCTCGATGCCGGCAATGCCCAGGGCGCCGAGCTGCCCTATTCGTGCCGCGCCGGGGTGTGCTCCACCTGCAAGTGCAAGGTGATCGAAGGCGAAGTGGAGATGGACAGCAACCACGCCCTCGAGGACTACGAAGTGGCGGCCGGGTACGTGCTGTCGTGCCAGTCGTTCCCGGTCAGCGACAAGGTGGTGCTGGACTTCGACCAGCTCTGACCTGTAGCCGCTGCCGTGGGCTGCGTAGCGGACACGTTCTTGAGGCAGCAGCTGCAGAAGCAAAAAAGTTCACCGCGTTTCAACCAAAACAAAAACAACATCAAGAGAGCGCTCCCATGACCCCGCAAGACATCGAACAGATCCGCCAGCATCCCGACTTCATCCAGCTGGTGCGGCGCAAACAGAACCTCTACTGGTCCCTGACCCTGGCCATGCTGGTGATCTACTACGGCTTCGTGCTGCTGGTGGCGTTTTCCCCCAGCACCCTGGGGCGCTCGCTGAGTGGCGGGGTGACCACGGTCGGCATGCTGGTGGGCGTGGCAATCGTGCTGCTGGCCTTCACCCTCACCGGTTTTTACGTCTATCGCGCCAATAACGTCATTGACCCGCTGAACGAAAAGCTCAAGCAGGAGTGCGCCCAATGAAGCGCTTGTTGGCGTTGTTCGCCCTGCCGTGCGTGTTCGCCACCGACCTGGCGCTGGCCGCCGAAGGCAGCGCCCGCCCCTTGAACTGGAACGCCATCGGCATGTTCCTGGTGTTTGTCCTGTTCACCCTCGGCGTCACTCGCTGGGCCGCCCTGCGCACCCGCTCGGCCAGTGATTTCTATACCGCCGGCGGCGGCATGAGCGGCTTGCAGAACGGCCTGGCGATCGCCGGCGACATGATCTCCGCGGCGTCCTTTCTGGGCATCTCGGCGATGATGTTCCTCAACGGTTACGACGGCCTGTTGTACGCCCTGGGCGTGCTCGCCGGCTGGCCGATCATCCTGTTCCTGATCGCCGAACGCCTGCGCAACCTGGGCAAGTACACCTTCGCCGACGTGGTGTCCTACCGCCTGGAGCAGACCCCGGTGCGCCTGACCTCGGCCTTCGGCACCCTGACCGTGGCCCTGATGTACCTGGTGGCGCAGATGGTCGGCGCCGGCAAGCTGATCGAACTGCTGTTCGGCATCAGCTACCTCTATGCGGTGATGCTGGTGGGCGTGCTGATGGTGTTCTACGTGACCTTCGGCGGCATGCTCGCCACCACCTGGGTGCAGATCATCAAGGCGGTGATGCTGCTGTTCGGCACCAGCTTCATGGCGTTCATGGTGCTCAGGCATTTCGGCTTCAGCACCGAAGCGATGTTCGCCGGGGCCAGCGCCGTGCATGCCAAGGGCAGCGCGATCATGGCCCCCGGCGGGCTGCTGTCGAACCCCATCGATGCCATCTCCCTGGGCCTGGGCATGATGTTCGGCACCGCCGGCCTGCCCCATATCCTGATGCGCTTCTTTACCGTCAGCGACGCCAAGGAAGCGCGCAAGAGCGTGTTCTACGCCACCGGCTTCATCGGTTACTTCTATCTGCTGCTGATCGTGGTCGGCTTCGGCGCGATCGTCATGGTCGGCACCGACCCGGCGTTCCGCGATGCCAACGGCGCGATCATCGGCGGCGGCAACATGATCGCCGTGCACCTGGCCCAGGCGGTGGGCGGCAACCTGTTCCTCGGCTTCATCTCGGCGGTGGCCTTCGCCACCATCCTCGCGGTGGTCGCCGGCCTGGCGCTGTCCGGCGCCTCGGCGGTGTCCCACGACCTGTATGCCTGCGTGCTGCGCAAGGGCCAGGCCAGCGAGCAGCAGGAAATGCGCGTGTCGCGCATCGCCACCCTGTGCATCGGCGTGCTGGCGATCGTCCTCGGCCTGCTGTTCGAGTCGCAGAACATCGCCTTCCTGTCCGGGCTGGTACTGGCCATCGCCGCCTCGGTGAATTTCCCGGTGCTGTTCCTTTCGATGTTCTGGAAAGGCCTGACCACCCGCGGCGCCGTGACGGGCAGCCTGGCCGGGCTGGTGTCGGCGATCGTACTGCTGGTGCTGAGCCCGGCGGTCTGGGTCAACGTGCTGCATCACGAGCGGGCGCTGTTCCCTTATTCCAACCCGGCGCTGTTTTCCATGAGCCTGGCGTTCCTCAGTGCCTGGCTGTTCTCGGTGACCGACACCTCGGCGCGGGCCGAACTGGAGCGTGGCCGCTACCTTGCGCAGTTCATCCGCTCGATGACCGGCATCGGCGCTTCCGGCGCCAGCAAACACTGAACCCGTTCCGATCGATGACAGGGAATAACAACAATGAACCCCGTTTCCATCGCCTCACCGAAACACCTGCTGCCGGCCATGGCCTCGCTGGGCCTGGGCCTGTTCACCTGCAGCGTACAAGCCGACTTCATCAGCGACAGCAAGGCACGGATCGAAATGCGCAACCACTACATCAACCGTGACTTTCGCCAGGCCAACGCCGCGCAGTCCAAGGCCGAGGAATGGGCCCAGGGCTTCACCGCGCGGATCGAGTCCGGCTACACCGAGGGCACCCTGGGCTTCGGCCTGGATGCCCTTGGCGAACTCGGGCTCAAGCTCGATTCCAGCCCGGATCGCCGTGGCACCGGCCTGCTGCCGTTCGGCCCCAACAGCCACGAACCGGCGGACGAGTTCAGCGAACTGGGCCTGACCGGCAAGCTGCGCCTGTCGAAAAGCGTGTTGAAGATCGGCACCTTGCAACCGCTGCTGCCCGTCGCGACTTACAACGACACCCGCCTGCTGGGCTCGACGTTCCAGGGCGGCCTGCTGACCAGCCAGGAAATCAGCGGCCTGACGGTCAATGCCGGGCGCCTGACCGAAGCCAACCTGCGCGATTCCTCGAGCAACGACGACATAGGTTACGGCGCCGCCCGCAGCGATCATTTCGACTTCGCCGGCGCCAGCTACGCCTTCAGCCCGCAACTGAGCCTCAGCTATTACTACGGCAAGCTCGAACAGATCTATCGCCAGCACTACCTCGGCCTGCTGCATACCCAGCCCCTGGGCGGCGGCTTCAGCCTGCGCAGCGACCTGCGCTACTTCGACAGCCGTGGCGACGGCGCCGGGCGCGCCGGGCGGATCGACAACCGCAACTTCAACAGCATGTTCAGCCTGATCAAGGGCCCGCACAAAATCAGCGCCACCTGGCAGCAGCTGTCCGGCGATAGCGCCTTTCCGTTCCTCAACGGCGGCGATCCCTACGTGGTCAACCTGGTGACCTACAACACCTACACCCGCGCCGAGGAAGACTCCTGGCAACTGCGCTACGACTACGACTTCGCGGCCATGGGCCTGCCCGGCCTGACCTTCATGACCCGCTACACCGACGGCCGCCACGTCAAGGCGGGCACTGTCGACAACGGCCGAGAAACCGAACGCGACACCGACATCACCTACGTGATCCAGAGCGGACCGCTGAAGGACCTGAGCATCCGCTGGCGCAACGTGACCTTTCGTTCGGGCAACGGCCTGACCACCGATCTCGACGAGAACCGCCTGATTCTCGGCTACACCCTGGCTCTTTGGTAAACCCCGCCGGCGCGGTCGCTGGCCGCGCCGGCCTCATTCATCATCCGGAGGAATCGTGATGCCTCACGCCCCTACCCTGCAAAGCTTCATCGCCGGCCGCTGGATCGGCCAACACGGCGCCCAGGTGCTGCGCAGTGCCATCGACGGCCACGAACTGGCCCGTACCCACGAGGAGCGCCTGGATTTCGCCGAGGCGCTCGACCATGGCCGGCGCCAGGGCATCGTCTCCCTCATGGCCCTGGACTTCCAGCAGCGCGCCCAGCGGCTCAAGGCGCTGGCGCTGTACCTGAGCGAACGCAAGGAACAGCTGTACGCCCTTTCCCACCACAGCGGCGCCACCCGCGCCGACAGCTGGATCGACATCGAGGGCGGCAACAGCACCCTGTTCACCTATGCCAGCCTGGGGTCGCGGGAATTGCCCTCGGGCAATATCGTCCACGAAGGCCCGGCGATGCAGTTGAGCAAGCTCGGCAGCTTCGCCGGCACCCATATCCTGGTGCCCCGCGGCGGCCTAGCGGTGCATATCAATGCCTTCAACTTCCCGATCTGGGGCATGCTGGAAAAGTTCGCCCCGAGCTTCCTCGCGGGCATGCCGTGCATCGTCAAGCCGGCCACCGCCACCAGCTACCTGACCGAAGCCGTGGTACGCCTGATGGACCAATCGGGGCTGCTGCCCGCCGGCAGCCTGCAACTGGTGATCGGCAGCACCGGCGACCTGCTGGACCGCCTGCAGGGCCAGGACGTACTGACCTTCACCGGCTCGGCCGACACCGCGGCCAAGCTGCGGGCCAATCCGCAGCTGATTCGCAACTCGGTGCCCTTCAATGCCGAGGCCGACTCGCTGAACTGCGCGATCCTCGCCCCGGACGTGAGCCCGGACGACGAAGAGTTCGAGCTGTTCATCAAGGAAGTGGCCCGGGAAATGACCACCAAGGCCGGGCAGAAATGCACCGCCATTCGCCGTGCCATAGTGCCGGCCAGGCACATCGACGCGGTCGCCAGCCGCCTGCGCGACAGGCTGGCCAAGGTGGTGGTCGGCGATCCGTCGGTGGAAGGCGTGCGCATGGGCGCGCTGGCCTCCCACGACCAGCAGCGGGACGTGGCCGAACGCCTGGAGACTTTGTTGCAGAGCAGCGACCTGTTGTTCGGCGCCCGGGACGGCTTCGAGCCGCGCGGGGCAAACACCAGCCAGGGCGCGTTCTTCGCCCCGACCCTGTTGCAGGCTCGCGACCCGCATGCCGAAGGCGGCGCTCACGATATCGAGGCCTTCGGCCCGGTCAGCACGCTGATGGCCTATGACGACCTCGACGAAGCCCTGGCCCTGGCCGCGCGGGGCAAAGGCAGCCTGGTGGCCAGCCTGGTGACCCGCGACCCACGAATCGCCGCCAAGGCCATCCCGGTTGCCGCGGCCTGGCACGGCCGCTTGCTGGTGCTGGACCGCGAATCCGCCGCCGAATCCACCGGCCATGGCTCGCCGCTGCCGCAGCTCAAGCACGGCGGTCCGGGGCGTGCCGGCGGCGGTGAGGAGCTCGGTGGCCTGCGCGCGGTGAAGCACTACCTGCAACGGGCGGCGGTGCAAGGCTCGCCAACCATGCTGGCGGCGGTCACCGGCGAATACGTGCGTGGCGCCAAGGTCATCGAGACCGAAGTACATCCGTTCCGCCGGTTCTTCCAGGACCTGCAGATCGGCGAGTCGCTGCTGACCCACAGACGCACGGTGACCGAGGCCGACCTGGTGAACTTCGGCTGCCTGTCCGGCGACCACTTCTATATGCACTTCGACGAAATCGCGGCCAAGGAGTCGCAGTTCGGCAAGCGCATCGCCCATGGTTACTTCGTGCTGTCAGCGGCGGCCGGGCTGTTCGTGTCCCCGGCGCCGGGCCCGGTGCTGGCCAACTACGGCCTGGATACCCTGCGCTTCATCAACCCGGTGGGCATCGGCGACACCATCCAGGCGCGCCTGACCTGCAAGCGCAAGATCGACCAGGGCAAGCAGAGCCCGCAAGGTATCCCCCAGGGCGTGGTGGCCTGGGACGTGGAGGTCAGCAACCAGCTGGGCGAACTGGTGGCCAGCTACGACATCCTGACCCTGGTGGTCAAACGCGAAGACTGACCGGCACCGCCCGCAGGAGCTGGCTTGCTGGCTCCTGCACCGGCCCCGGCGGTATTTGTGGCAAAAGATTTCAGAGTTTCTTGATCTTCACCGGTGCTTGCGGCAAGTTGCGCGCTTCTTCAATACAAGGAGCAGCCAATGTCCGGTTCACTGGCCCAGGCTTTCGCCCACAACTTTCTCGGCCATTCACCGCGCTGGTACAAAGCCAGCATCCTCGCCTTCCTGCTGCTCAACCCCTTGCTGCTGTTCACGGTCGGCCCGGTGGCGGCCGGCTGGATGCTGGTGGCCGAGTTCATCTTCGCCCTGGCCATGGCCCTCAAGTGCTACCCGCTGATGCCCGGCGGCCTGCTGGTGCTGGAAGCCGTGGCGCTGGGCATGACCACGCCCCAGGCGCTGTACGACGAACTGGTGCACAACTTCCCGGTGATCCTGCTGCTGATGTTCATGGTGGCCGGCATCTATTTCATGAAGGAACTGCTGCTGTTCCTGTTCTCCCGGCTGTTGCTGGGGGTGCGCTCCAAGGCGCTGCTGGGCTTGCTGTTCTGCTTTCTCTCGGCCTTCCTCTCGGCGTTTCTCGATGCCCTGACGGTCACCGCGGTGATTATCAGCGCCGCGGTGGGCTTCTATTCGGTGTATCACCGGGTGGCCTCCGGCAACGACCCGCGCCAGGACAGCGAATTCAACGATGACCAGCACCTGCCCCAACTGCATCACCAGGACCTGGAACAGTTCCGCGCCTTCCTGCGCAGCCTGCTGATGCACGGCGCGGTGGGCACCGCCCTGGGCGGCGTCTGCACCCTGGTGGGCGAACCGCAGAACCTGCTGATCGGCCATGAAATGGGTTGGCACTTCGCCGACTTCTTCCTCAAGGTCGCCCCGGTGTCCCTGCCGGTGCTGG
This sequence comes from Pseudomonas sp. GW460-12-10-14-TSB1, assembly GCF_017349775.1. Taxonomy (NCBI): domain Bacteria; kingdom Pseudomonadati; phylum Pseudomonadota; class Gammaproteobacteria; order Pseudomonadales; family Pseudomonadaceae; genus Pseudomonas; species Pseudomonas sp. GW460-12-10-14-TSB1. The sequence goes on along the minus strand of NZ_JACNAC010000009.1, from coordinate 38,022 downwards.
TGGCCGGGCTGGTGACCTGCGTGCTGCTGGAGAAACTGCGCTGGTTCGGCTACGGCACCCTGCTGCCGGACAACGTGCGCGCGGTGCTGGCCAACTACGCCGCCGAAGACAACGCCGAACGCACCGACCGGCAACGCGCGGCGCTGCTGGTACAGGGCGTGGCGGCGCTGATCCTGATTGCCGCGCTGGCCCTGCATATCGCCGAGGTTGGCCTGATCGGCCTGATGGTGATCGTGCTGATTACCGCTTTCACCGGCATCACCGACGAGCACCGCCTGGGCAACGCCTTCAAGGATGCGATGCCGTTCACCGCCCTGCTGGTGGTGTTTTTCGCGGTGGTGGCAGTGATTCACGACCAGCAGCTGTTCACCCCGCTGATCCAGTGGGTGCTGGCGCTGCCGGCGGGCCAGCAGCCGGGCATGCTGTTTATCGCCAACGGGCTGTTGTCGGCCATCAGCGATAACGTGTTCGTCGCCACCATCTACATCACCGAAGTGAAACAGGCCTTCGTTTCCGGGCAGATGAGCCGCGAACACTTCGAGACCCTGGCGGTGGCGATCAACACCGGCACCAACCTGCCCAGCGTGGCCACGCCCAACGGCCAGGCGGCGTTCCTGTTCCTGCTGACCTCGGCGATCGCGCCGCTGGTGCGCCTTTCCTATGGGCGCATGGTGTGGATGGCGCTGCCTTACACCCTGGTGATGGGTGTACTGGGCTGGTATGCGGTGAGTTACTGGCTGTAAAGGACTGTAGCCGCTGCCGCAGGCTGCGATCGGCCCGTAGGGTCGTTCGCTGAGGCCTTTGACAGCGGCTACAGAGGTTTTTGCGTTAGCGCGGCAGGATAAATCGTTCGATCGCTTCGGCGGCGCCATCGGCGACATTGCTGCCCGTCACCAGGTCGGCCTGGCGTTTCACCGCCGCTTCGGCCTGGCCCATGGCAATCGACAACCCGGCCTGCTGGAACATCGCCGGGTCGTTGCCGCCATCCCCCAGCGCCGCGGTGCGCTCCAGCGGCACCCCAAGGAACTCCGCCAGGGTCATCAACGCCTGCCCCTTGTTGGCCTGCAGCGCCGTCACATCCAGGTACACCGGCTGCGAACGGGAGATTTGCGCCTGTCCACCGACCTGCGCCAACAAACGCGCCTCCAGTTCCACCAACAGCTCGGTGTCGGCACTGGCGGCGACTATCTTGTCGATGCGCGGCAGGTAGTCCTCGAAGCTCTCCACCACCACTGGCGGATAACCCAGGCCATGTTGCTCCCGCGGCACCATCGGCCCATGGGGATTGCGCAACAGCCATTCGCCGTCGGCAAAGACCCAGACCTCCACCTCCGGCTGTGGCGACAGCAGCGCCAAGGTGCTGACGACGACTTCCACCGGCACATGGTGGCGCACCAGGAAACTGCCATCGGGGTTGACGATGGTGCCGCCATTGAACGCCGCGGTCGGCAGGTCGACGCCCAGGGCCTCGATCTGCTGCAACATGGCCCGCGGCGGCCGCCCGGTGGCGAGGCTGAAGAACACCCCGGCTTCGCGCAACGCACGCACCGCGGCGATGGTGCGCTGGCTCAGGCTGTGATCGGGCAGCAGCAAGGTGCCGTCCATGTCGCTGAGCAGGAACTGGATGGCCGGCCGCCCCTCGCCGCTCATCCGAGGCTGTGCCATTCACGGCCGTCGCGGGTCAGCAACTCGTCGCCGGCCGCCGGTCCGTCTTCGCCGGCCCGGTAGATATGGACCTTGGCCTTTTCCTTCCAGGCATCGAGGAACGGCTGCACCGCGCGCCAGCCGTTTTCGATGTTGTCGGCGCGCTGGAACAGGGTCTGGTCGCCGGTCAGGCAATCGTAGATCAGCGTCTCGTAGCCGGTGGAAGGCTGCATCTCGAAGAAGTTCTTGTAGGCGAACCCCAGCTCGATATTGGCCATGTCCAGGGTCGGCCCGGGCTTTTTCGCCAGCAGGTCGAACCACATGCCTTCATTGGGCTGGATCTGGATGCGCAGGTAGGTCGGCTGCAAGTGGTCGACCTCGGTATCGCGGAACTGCGCGTACGGCGCAGGCTTGAAGCAGATGGCGATCTCTGTGTCGCGCACGCTCATGCGCTTGCCGGTGCGCAGGTAGAACGGCACGCCGACCCAGCGCCAGTTGTCGATCATCACCTTGAGGGCGACGTAGGTTTCGGTGTTGCTGTCCGGGGCCACATTGGCCTCTTCGCGGTAGCCGGCCACCGGCTTGTCGCCCGCCTTGCCCGCCACGTACTGGCCACGCACCGAGTTGGCCAGGGCATCTTCGGTGCTCCAGGGACGAATCGCCCCCACCACCTTGGCCTTTTCGCCGCGCACCGCATCGGCGCCGAAGGCGGCCGGCGGCTCCATGGCGACCATCGCCAGCAGCTGGAACAGGTGGTTGGGCACCATGTCTCGCAGTGCACCGGTGTTTTCATAAAAGCTGCCACGGGTTTCCACCCCGACGGTTTCCGCCGCGGTGATCTGCACGTGGTCGATGTAATGGTTGTTCCAGAAAGCCTCGAACAGGCTGTTGGAGAAACGGCTGACCAGAATGTTCTGCACCGTCTCCTTGCCCAGGTAATGGTCGATCCGATAGATCTGCTTCTCGCTCATCACCTTGAGCAGGCATTCGTTCAGCGCTTGCGCGGTGTGCAGGTCGGAGCCGAACGGCTTCTCCACCACCACCCGGCGAAACGCGTTGTCCCCTTCGACCAGCAACCCCGACGCGCCCAGGCGCTGCACCACTTCACTGAAGAAGCGCGGTGCGGTGGCCAGGTAGAACACCGCATTGCCGGTGCCGCTGGCGGCGATTTTCGCCGCCAGCGCGTCGTAGGTGCTGTCGTCCAGGAAGTCGCCCTGGACATAGCTGATGCCATTGGCCAGCTTGGCCCAGAGCGCCGGATCCAGCGCTTGCGCGCCGTTGCCGACCTTGCCGGCGGCCTCGGTGCGAATGAAGTCCTCGAGCTTCTTGGCGAAATCCACATCGCTGATCGCGTTGTGATCGACGCCGACAATCTTCAGCCCCTCATCCAGCAAGCCGTCACGGTTGAGGTTGTACAGCGCCGGCATCAGCAGGCGCTTGACCAGGTCGCCATGGGCGCCGAACAGAAACAGTGTGGTGGGTGGAGCGGGTTGAGCCTTGGACTTCTTTCGCGAGGAGGTCATTTTTTCGGAGTCTCCACGTGGCCGCCAAAGCCGAAGCGCATGGCCGACAGCATCTTGTCGCCATAGGTGCTCTGCTGGCGGGAACGGAAGCGGGCGAACAGCGAGCTGGACAATACCGGGACCGGCACCGCCTGCTCGATGGCGGCTTCGATGGTCCAGCGACCTTCACCGCTGTCGGCCACTTCGCCGGAGAAACCGTCGAGTTGCGGATCGGTGGCCAGGGCGTCGGCGGTCAGGTCCAGCAACCAGGACGAGACCACGCTGCCGCGGCGCCAGACTTCGGCGATATCGGCGACGTTGAGGTCGAAGCGCTGGTCTTCCGGCAGGCTTGGCGAGGCTTTGGTCTTGAGGATGTCGAAGCCTTCGGCGAAGGCCTGCATCATGCCGTACTCGATGCCGTTGTGGATCATCTTGACGAAGTGCCCGGCACCGGCGGGGCCGGCGTGGATGTAACCGCGCTCGGCGCGATCGTCTTCAGCCACCCGGTCCTTGGTCCGCGGGATGTCGCCCATGCCCGGTGCCAGCGCATCGAACAGCGGGTCCAGGCGGCGCACCACCTCGGCGTCGCCGCCGATCATCATGCAGTAGCCGCGCTCCAGGCCCCAGACGCCGCCGGAGGTGCCGACGTCGATGTAGTTCAGGCCCTTTTCCGCCAGCGCCTGGGCGCGACGAATGTCGTCCTTGTAGTAGGTGTTGCCGCCATCGATGATCACGTCGCCCGGTTCGAGCAACTGGCTGAGGGTTTCAATGGTGTCTTCGGTGGGCGCGCCGGCCGGCAGCATGACCCAGACCGCGCGCGGCTTTTCCAGGCCGGCGACCAGGGCCGGCAGGTCGGCGACGCCCTTGGCGCCTTCGCCGCTCAGGGTGCTGACAAAAGCGCTGTTGCGGTCATAGACCACGGTTTCATGCCCATTGAGCATCAGGCGCCGTGCAATGTTTCCGCCCATGCGGCCCAGTCCGATAATCCCCAGTTGCATGTGCTGATGCTCCTTACTACTAAATTGTGTCAAAAGGTTATAGCCCAACGAGGCTCGTGAGGGTTAGTCCAGAGCATCTGAACTAAGTTTCCAAAACAGTGTTTCCCAAGCAGTGAGTGGATAACGACGCAAATCGCCCAGAAGGCACAACGACCGCTGAAAATAAAAAAGTTCCCTTTGCCGGCAAAAGAAATCAAAATTGCCGCCGATAGTGTTTCAGGCCCCGGAATTCGAGCGGCCGGACCACAGTTGATGCACGCCATTTGCGAGGTGAGCAATGGGCACAGTACTACCGGCACGACCTGCACAAACCCTCTACGTCACTATCCGTCGTGACGAGTTGCGCGAACTGAAGAACGAGCGCGACCAGTTGAAGCAAGAGCTGGCGCAACTGCGCCTGGCATTGCAGAACCAGGGTCAGGCGGCTGCCGTCACCCAGCTACACGCCTGATTGATCCGAGGAACCCGCCCGCCGTGGCCGGTCCTTGCAACAGGTTATTAATGAAGCCGGCTGAGTCCTCGATGGATCGCCGGCTTCTTTTTGCCCGTCGCTTTTTACCCTTCCCGCCTCCTGGCGACGGCATTATCTGACACGCAGGTACCAACTCACAAAGTTTTCACACCTTCTTATGGATACTCCGGCGCAATATTGCCGCCCCCACGGGCGCGGCGCGCGTTCGCCGAGGTGGTCGAAGCTTTCCGGCGAATGTCCTGTTCAATGAAGCTGGAGCGCTCGATGGCTGTGTTTAAACGCGACAAGACGTCCGCGAAAGGGTTTGACTGGGCGGGCCTGGGTTGGCTCTTCCTGTTCTTCTGGTACTTCTCCGGCATCACCCAGTTGCTGATCCAGCTGACCGACACCTCCGGCTTCGCCGGTTTCCGCCAGGCGTTCATCATGAGCGCGATCTGGCTGGCGCCGATGCTCCTGTTCCCGGCCCGTACCCGCGCGATGGCCGCCGTCATAGGCGTGGTGCTCTGGGCCTGCTCCATGGCCAGCCTGGGTTACTTCTTCATCTACCAGCAGGAGTTCTCCCAGAGCGTCATCTTCATCATGTTCGAGTCGAACCCCTCCGAAGCCGGCGAGTACCTGACCCAGTACTTCGCCTGGTGGATGGTGCTGGCGTTCCTCGCCCATACCGCCTTCGCCCTCTTCCTCTGGACCCGCCTGCGCCCGGTCTACCTGCCGCGCGGCCGTGCGCTGGTGGCGGCCATGGCAATCCTGATCGCCGTCATCGGCTACCCGCTGATCAAGCAGACCGCGCGCACCGGCAGCTTCGCCGGCGGCCTGGAGAAATTCGAGACGCGCATCGAGCCCGCGGTGCCATGGCAGATGGTGGTGGCCTACCGGCGCTATCGCGAGCAGCTGGAAAACATGCAGGGCATGCTCGACAACGTGAGCAAGATCCCGCCGCTGCAGAACCTCAAGGACAGCATGGCAAACCAGCCTTCGACCCTGGTCCTGGTGATCGGCGAGTCGACCAACCGCCAGCGCATGAGCCTCTATGGCTACCCGCGCCAGACCACCCCGGAGCTGGACAAGCTCAAGGACCAGCTGGCGATCTTCGACAACGTGATCACCCCGCGCCCCTACACCATCGAAGCCCTGCAGCAGGTGCTGACCTTCGCCGACGAAGAAAACCCGGACCTGTACCTCAAGACCCCGTCCCTGGTCAGCGTGATGAAGCAGGCCGGCTACAAGACCTACTGGATCACCAACCAGCAGACCATGACCAAGCGCAACACCATGCTCACCACCTTCTCCGAGCAGGCGGACGAGCAGGTCTACCTGAACAACAACCGCAACCAGAACGCCCGCCAGTACGACGGCGACGTGCTCGAGCCGTTCTCCAAGGCCCTGGCCGACGGCGCGCCGCGCAAGTTCATCGTGGTCCACCTGCTGGGCACCCACATGAGCTACCAGTACCGCTACCCGCCGAGCTACGACAAGTTCACCGACCGCAGCGGCGTGCCAACCGGCGTGCGCGACGACCAGGTACCGACCTACAACAGCTACGACAACGCCGTGCTGTACAACGATTTCGTGGTTTCGAGCCTGATCAAGGACTACGCCAAGACCGACCCCAACGGCTTCCTGCTGTACCTGTCGGACCACGGCGAAGACGTGTTCGACTCTGCCGGCCACAACACCCTGGGCCGCAACGAAGGCAAACCGACCGCGCCGATGTACACCATTCCCTTCATCGCCTGGGCTTCGCCGAAGTGGAAGCAGAACCACGACTGGAACTTCGCCGGCGACCTCGGCCGCCCCTACAGCAGCTCGAACCTGATCCACACCTGGGCCGACATGGCCGGGCTGAGTTCCGATGAGCTGGACCGCAGCAAGAGCCTGGTCAGCGACAGCTTCAAGCCGCGCCCGCTGCTGATCGGCAACCCCTATGAGCGCAACGAGAAAGCCCTGATCGACTTCAGCCTGATGAAGCCCAAGGCGCCACCACCCGGCGCGGTGGTACAGAAATAAGTCGCACAGAAATAAGTGGTACAGAAATAAGCCTTTTCCTACGGGGCTCCCGCAGCCCCGTCATACCGGCCTTCAATGCCCCTTCATGGGGCATTTTTGTATCCGAAAGATAATAATTATTCTCGTTTAGCCTAAATACCCCTCCTCCTTTTCGTCTCAGTGCAAACGGATTTTTTCCCTCGACGACAAGGAGACGGCAGCGATGTTCGCGCCATTCACCCGTTCCATGACTTTGACCTTCGGCCTGTGCGGCGCGGTCCTGAGCCCCAAGCTGCTGGCTGAAACCGAGCCCGCGCAGAGCGCCGACCGCGGCGCCCAGGCCCTGGAACTCGATGCCACCAGCGTCACCGCCCAGGGCCTGGGCGCCACCACGGAAAACACCGGGTCCTACACCACCGGCAGCATGAGCACCGCCACCCGCCTGAACCTGTCGATCAAGGAAACCCCGCAATCGGTGTCGGTGGTAACCCGCCAGCAGATGGACGATTTCAAGCTCGATACCTTGTCCGAGGTGCTGGGGCAAACCACCGGGGTGGTGGTGCAGCACCTGGACTCCGACCGGGTGATCTACTCCGCCCGCGGCTACTCCATCGACAACTTCCAGATCGATGGCATGCTCAACACCTTCAACCGCATGAAGTCCGATTCGGACACCATCATCTACGACCGCATCGAAGTGGTCCGCGGCGCCACTGGCCTGACCACCGGCGCTGGCGACCCTTCGGCCACGGTCAACATGGTGCGCAAGCGGCCGACCCACGAATGGGCGGCCAAGGCCGGCGTCAGTGGCGGCAGCTACGACAACTACTACAGCTACGTCGATGTCGGCGGCCCGCTGGGGTTCGACGGCCGCCTGCGCGGGCGCACGGTGCTGGCCTATCGAGACAGCCAGTCGTTCCGCGACAACTACCAGCTGCAGCGGGAAGTCGGCTACGGCATTCTCGAGGCCGACCTGACCGACAGCACTACCCTGGCCGTGGGCTACGACTATCAGGACAAGCAGGTCCAGGGCACCTCCTGGGGCACCGTGCCCTACTGGGACGCCTCGGGCGGCAAGGCCAACCTGCCGCGCTCCACCAACATGGCGGCGCACTGGAGTTCCTGGCCGCTCAGGGACAAGACCGCCTTCGCCACCCTCGACCAGCGCCTGGGCCACGACTGGCACCTGAAAGCCGCCTACACCCACCGCGACAGCGACAGCGACGGCAAGGTCTACTACGGCGGCGCCGGTTTCCCGGAGGCCGACCGCTCAGGCATGACCGCCTGGGCCAGCCATATGATCGGCACGCAGAAAATGCGCGTGTACGACTTCAACCTGGCCGGCCCCTACAGCCTGCTGGGCCGCGAACATGAACTGATGCTGGGCTACGGCGAGGCCGAGCGCCGCGAGTCGTCACCCTACACCGTCAACGGCCCGACGCCGCCGGGCTACGCCAGCATCGCCGACTGGAAATACATGGGCGGCATCGCCAAGTTTCCCGACACCGTGACCAACCTGCCCGGTTCCGGCGACAGCACCCGGCAAAAGGCCGGCTACCTGGCCACCCGCCTGAGCCTGAGCGACGAGCTGCATGCGGTGCTCGGCAGCCGTTACGGCAGCTGGAGCGCCCACAGCCGCTCTCGCAGATACGACGCCAACAACCAGCTGACCAGCCTCGAGGACACCCGCCAGCAACACAACGACATGTGGACTCCCTACGCCGGCCTGCTGTACGACCTCACCCCGGAATACACGGTGTATGTCAGCTACACCGACATCTTCAAGCCCCAGACCAGGCGCGATGCCAGCCGCAAATACCTGGAACCTGTGGTCGGCAGCAACTACGAGCTGGGGCTCAAGGGCAGCCTGCTGGAGGAACGCCTGAACCTGGCCACCGCGGTGTTCTGGAGCAAGCAGGACAACGTCGCCGAACTGGACAGCTCGGTGCCACCGGACCCGGTCACCGGCGAGGAGTTCTACAAGTCGGGCGGCAAAGGCGGCAAGGTCCAGGGGTTCGAGGCCGAGGTCTCGGGCGAAATCCTCCCGGGCTGGAACCTCACCGCCGGCTACACCTACACCCACGCCCTGAACGGCGAAAATCAGCGCGCCAACAGCGGCGAGCCGATGAACATGCTGCGCCTGTCCACGGCCTATCGCCTGCCGGGCCAGTGGCGGGCGCTGACCGTCGGCGGCACCCTGAACTGGCAAAGCGCAATCTACGGCAACAGCCGGCGGCCGGTGGGACGCGACGGCGACGGGGGCCTCGTCACCGAAAACACCCGCATCCACCAGCAGGCCTACAGTGTCGCCGGGCTGATGTCGCGCTACGAGTTCGACTCGCACCTCTCCGCCTCGCTCAACGTCACCAACCTGTTCGACAAGAAGTACTACGAACGGGTCGGCTTCTATAACGGCGTCTACTGGGGCGAGCCGCGCACTATGACCCTGAGCCTGGACTGGAAGCTGTAACCCGCCCTTCTTCCTACAAGGCCCATATCAGTGGGCCGTCAGCGCCTCTCATCCGGGATGACAGAATTGTCATCCCGCCTTCAGCGCCCTGTTAACCCCCAGTTAATAAGATCGCGCCATACTTCTATTACTGCTTCGTTACAGGGACGCGACGGAATTCCGATCACTGTTAATGGGACACCGCACATGAAAGCCTCCACACTCCTGCTCGCCGGTCTGATGATTGCCAGCTCGGGTGCAGCGTTCGCCGAAGGCGGCGCTGAACGCATGAAGCACTACTGGGACAACTTCCCCATCAGCCAGCAGATACCCCGCACCGATAGCGAACAGACGTCCTCCGAGAGTGGGAAAAAAACCCAGGCACCCGCCGAGGACCCGACCCGCGCCACTGCGCAACCGGATGCCTGATATGCCCCGAGCTCTACTCCTCTCTGGCGATAATGCTCCTTTGGCAGAGAGGATCTTCCGGCGCCCTTTCACGGGCGCCTTTTTTATCCCGTCGATATCAGCGACATGACAATCGGCTATCAACTTTCTGGCGTCAAAATGACAATTACGCCATATAGGCAACCGTCACTGCCCGCTGTATTAACATAAGTTCCCGCCAAACTTAGACATATATTGAAACAGTAATAACGATGACACCCCGCTTGTTGCTCACAACCAGACAAAAAAGCGCCTTCCTGCGAAAAAAGCCCGGCGACCGACTGTCGAAAACAGGCACAAGCCATTGATATCAGGCACTTTAAATCTTGACCCTAAAGCCACTTCAGGCTTGAACATTCCCCTACCCAAACGGCTGAAGCTATTTATCAGCAGCAACTTCGCGGGTTTTATGGCTGGTCCAACAACAACTTCATATCCAGCGCCATTGAAATCGTTTTAATGATCAAGAGGTCACTTTTCCATGCGCATTCTGGTTGTCGAAGACGAACGTAAAACTGCCGATTATCTGCATCAGGGCCTGACCGAAAGCGGTTATGTGGTCGACCGCGCCGCCACCGGTGTCGACGGTCTTTACCTGATCGAACAGCAGAACTACGAACTGGTGATTCTGGACGTCAACCTGCCGGAAAAGGACGGCTGGCAGGTGCTGGAAGACATGCGCAAGGACAGCAGCACCCGGGTGATGATGCTCTCGGCGCGCGGGCGCCTGGCCGACAAGGTCAAGGGCCTGGACCTGGGGGCCGACGATTACCTGGTCAAGCCGTTCGAGTTTCCCGAGCTGCTGGCGCGGGTGCGCACCCTGCTGCGGCGCAGCGAGAACCTGCCGGCGACCGATACCCTGCGGGTCGCCGACCTGGAGCTCGACCCACGCCGGCACCGGGCCTATCGCGGTTCTCGGCGCATCGACCTGACCACCAAGGAATTCACCCTGCTGCAGGTGCTGATGCGCCAGTCGGGCGAGGTGCTGACCCGGACCCAGATCATTTCCCTGGTCTGGGACATGAACTTCGACTGCGACACCAACGTGGTGGAAGTCTCCATCAGCCGCCTGCGGGCGAAGATCGACGATGCCAGCGATATCAAGCTGATCCACACCATCCGCGGTGTCGGTTATGTCCTGGAAGTGCGCCAATGAAAGCCTCGCCACAACGCACCGCCAGCAGCCTGTCCATGCGCCTGGGCCTGACCGTCAGCCTGATGGGCGCCGGCCTGGTGCTGCTGCTCGCGACCCTGGCCTACCTGGCCCTCAGCCATGAACTGGGCAGCCTGGCGCGGGAAAGCCTGGACAGCAAACTCGAACAGATCCGCCACACCCTGACCAGCGACCTGAAGACCGGCGACATCGCCGCCCGCCCGCACTCGCTGCTGGACCTGGTGATGGGCCACGACAACCTGCACCTGAGCATTTTCGGCGCCGATCCCCAGGCCGAACCGCTGTTGAACATCGGCAACCGCAACCTCGAACCGCTGCCCGTCGCCCTGACCCAGCCGGAAAGCCCGGCATTCCTCGACTGGCTCGACAGCGCCGGCAACCGGCTGCTCAGCACCTCCAGCCTGATCAATCTGCGCAATGGCGAACAGGTGCGGGTGGTGCTGTCCCTGGACCGGGCCAACGACCAGGCGTTGCTCAGCGCCTACCTGCGTTCCACGGTGATCGCCCTGCCCCTGCTGCTGATGCTGATCGGCATCGGCGCCTGGTGGGTGGTGCAGCGCGGCCTGGCGCCGTTGCAGCAGTTCAGCCGGGTGGCTGCCAAGGTCACGACCCAGGACCTGACCCATCGCCTGTCGCCGGACAACCTGCCGCGGGAGCTGGCCGAGCTGGCCCACAGCATCAATTTCATGCTGCACCGGCTCGACGGCGGCGTGCAGCAGCTCTCGCAATTCTCCGATGACCTGGCCCACGAGTTGCGCTCGCCCATCACCAACCTGATGGGCAAGGCCCAGGTCACCCTGTCCCGGGAACGCCCGCCCCACGAGTACAAGGCGGTGCTGGAGTCGAGCACCGAAGAATTGGAACGCCTGACCCGGATCGTCAGCGACATGCTGTTCCTCGCCCAGGTCAGCCATCCGGCCTCCCAGGTGGCGTTCGAAGAAGTCTCCCTGGGCGAGGAAGCGCGGCGGGTCACGGAACTGTTCGCCCTGAGCGCCGAGGAAAAGCACCTGGGCATCAGCCTGTCCGGCGATGGCCTGGTGTATGGCGACCGCTTGATGATCCAGCGGGCGATCTCCAACCTGCTGTCCAACGCCATCCGCCACAGCCCCCGGGCGTCGAGCATTTCGATCCTGGTGGAGGAGCACGATTCGAGCGTGTCGCTGTCGGTGGGCAACCCCGGCGCCGGCATCCCGGAGCAGCACCTGGAACACCTGTTCGAGCGCTTCTACCGGGTCGACAGCAGCCGCTCGCGCGCCGAAGGCGGCACTGGCTTGGGGCTGGCGATCGTGCGCTCGATCATGAACCTGCATCAGGGGCGGACCGAGGTCAGCAGCGTGCCCGGCAGCTTCACCCTGTTCCGCCTGGTGTTTGCCCGGCTCAATCATCCGCCGCGGGCGTAAAAACCCTGGACGAACTCGGTATAGAAATATCCCCAAGTGCACCGCCGGCCCGCCGAAGAAACTCAGCCCCGGGCCATCCAGGGGCGTGAGTTAATCGGTTGGCGGCTCCAGGGGCTTACAGGGCTTTGTTCCAGAACAGCATCCGGCCATGGCTAGGGTCGAGCATGGCGTCGTCGAAACCGAACTTGCGGTAGGACGCCTGGGCCACCGCGTTGCCCTCCAGCACTTCCAGGGTGATCTTGCAGCAGCCGCGCTGGCGGGCGATCTCTTCGACCTTGTGCAGCATCTTCTGGCTCAGGCCCAGGCCGCGGAACTTATCGATCACCGACACGTCGTGCACATTGACCAGCGGCCGGCCGGCAAAGGTGGAAAAGCCCTCGAAGCAATTCACCAGCCCGGCCGGCTCGCCGCCGACAAAGGCCAGCACGCTGAAAGCGTGGGGGCGCTTGGCCAATTCGCCGGGCAATTGCCGCAACATATCGGCGTCCAACGGCTGGCCGCCGCCCATCGGGTCCTGGGCATAGTGGTTGAGCACCAGGGCGATCGCCTCGGCGTGTACCGGGTTGGTGTAGCTGGCCTGGAGTACCAATACGTCTGCAACGTCCATGTCTGTCCTCAACGGTTCGATTGATCCGGATGCGTTCCGGCAAGCGCGATTGTAAACACCGGCACATGACGAAACGAGCGGCTACCGCGTCAAGCGCTACCGTTCTTTTCCTCGACCGCCTCCGCGCCCTCGCCCCAGATCTGCGCTTCGCTCCAGCCCAGTTCGGCAAAGTCCTCGGCGCGCAGTGCCGCCTCGCCCGCGCAGAAGAATTCATCCAGCTGCGGCGGCGCCACCCGGGTGCCGCTGAGCATGGCGTGTACCTGGCCACGGTGATGCAGCTGGTGCTCGAACAGGTGCGAAAGCATGCGCAGCCGGGTATCGCGCTGCGGCTTCTCCCGGGCGATGGTGACGATGCGCTGCAAGTCGGCATCCCGCTGCTGCTCGCAGTAGGCGATCAGCCGGCGGTCCACCAGGGCCTGCTCGCGCCGCAGGTCGGCGGCCTGGTCGAAGGGCTCCTCGTCGTCGAAAAACACATAGCAGTCAGGCCGTGGCGGCTCGCCGCGCAGCTCCCGCTCCAGCGCGTCGACGTAGAACCAGTCGCAGGTGAGGATGTGGTTGAGGGTGGCTTTCAGGCTGGGAAAGAAACTCACCCGCGGCGCCGCCAGCTCGCCCGGGGTGAGTATTTCCCAGGCCTTGCCCAGGCGATGATTGGCCCAGGCATTCTGGTAAGCCATGGTCAGCAGATGATGGGACAGGGGCTGGTTCACGGTCAGGTCTCCCTTGTAATGATCAGGCGTGTTCAGCCGAAACGCTGCAGCTGCATCTCCTTCAGACGACTGAGGGTACGGCGGAATGGAAACTCCAGGTAGCCCTGGGTGTACAACGCCTCCATCGGCACCTGCGCTTCGAGATACAGCGGCACCTTGCGGTCATAGCACTCGTCGACCAAAGCAATGAAACGCCGCACGCTGTCATCGTGCACCGACAATTGCGGCAGCTCGCGATCGCCGGCCACGACTCGCTCGGCGCCGTCCTCGGTACCCCGGGCAATCCGCCCCGGGCGCTGTTGCGAGCTGAGCTCGGGCACTTCGCTGAGCAGGATCGCGCTGAAGCGGTCACACAGGGCCATGAAGTCCATGGCGGCGAACGGCTGCTCGCAGAGGTCGGCGAAGCGGCACCAGAGCACCTGCTCGCTGGCCTTGATCACCTGGACCTCGCGATAACCCACCGGCAGTACCGCGCTGGACGCCGCCTGCCCCGCCGTGAGTTGTTCGAACAGCGGGCCCAGGGCGCTCGGTTGGCCAGCCGGGGTCAGCCAATAACGCTGGGTGGCCGCCCCCGGGTGCAGGCGATGGTCCTGGGCACCGTCCACCGCCACCACCTGCATATGCGCCTCGATCGCCGCGATCGCCGGCAGGAAACGCTCGCGGTTGAAGCCGTCGGCATACAGCTGCTGCGGTGGCTGGTTGGAGGTGCAGACCATCACCACGCCCTGTTCGAACATCACCTGGAACAGGCGCCCGAGAATGATCGCGTCGCCGATGTCGTTGACGAACAGCTCGTCGAAACACAGCACCCGCACCTCTTCGCTCAGCTCACGGGCCAGGGCCTGCAGCGGGTCGGCGGTGCCGGTCAGCTGAAACGAGCGCTGGTGGACCCAGCCCATGAAATGGTGGAAGTGCTGACGCCGCGCCGGCACCTCGAGGCTTTGATAGAACTGGTCCATCAGCCAGGTCTTGCCCCTTCCCACGGGCCCCCACAGATAGACCCCGGTGACCGACTTGCGCCCTTCATGCAGGGCGACATGGCACTGCTGCAGGGCCAGCATCGCCCGCTCCTGGGCCTCGTCGGCGACAAAACCGCGCTCCTGGAGGGCGTACTGATAGGCGCTGAGGGGGGAATCGAAAGGCATGGGGTCCACGCATCCGCAAAGGGGCCGCGCAGTATGCCATGCCTCATCGTCCTTCCCCCAACGCCCCTGTCGCCCTGGCGCTACAGCGAGATATCCAGCCGGGCGATCTTGCCCTGCTCGTCGAGGCGGAACACGTAGCGCAACTCCAGCGGGCTGCCGGGGAAGCTGCCGGAAATCAGGTTGTCCACCAGCACCTTGCCGGTGCGCTGCTGGACCTTGAGCACCTCGAGCCGGGGCTGGTAACGGCGGGCGCTGTCTTCCATCCATTGGGCGATGGCCCGGGTGCCGGCCTGATGCTGGCCCTCATCGAACACCTGGGCGTCTTCGGCGAAGAAACTGGCGACCGCCGAACTGTCACGACCATTGGTGGCCGCAAGATAGGCGGCGATGGCCGGTGCGAGGGAAGTGGCTGTGCTGGACATGGTGTTACGGCTCCTTGTTTATCGTTGCTGGAGCCATGCTAAAACGCCGTCGCGTCAGTTCTTGTCAGGAGTGAAACGCCCGGCATCGTCCAGTTGCATACGCTGGCGCCAGGTGCGCAACAGGTCGCTGCGGCGCCCCGGATAACGCTGGCCCTGCTCGCTGGCGGCGGCGATCCGGTCGGTGCGAAAGGTGCGGAAATCGTCGCGCAGCTCACACCAGGCGACTATCACCCGCGCCTCGTTCATGAAGCCCAGGGCCAGGGGCCAGATCAGGCGCTGGCTCGGCGTCTTGTTCACGTCGGCGTAATCGATGTGCAGCTTGGCCTGCTCGCGGATCGCCTGGCGAAACACGTTCAGCGGCACCACGTTTTCCGGGTAGCAATAAGCCGGCGGGCCGGGCAGCACCGTCGGGTTGTGCAAGGCTTCCTGGGCCGCCGGCGCCAACACCGCGGCGATCTTCGCCAGGGCATCGGCGGCGGCCTTGCCGAGCACCTCGTCGCCACGCTGGTCGACATAACGCAGGCCAAGGACGATGGCTTCGGTTTCGTCGGCGTTGAGCATCAGCGGTGGCAGGAACAGGCCACTGCGCAGCACATAACCGATCCCGGCCTCGCCATGGATAGGCGCGCCCAGGGCCGTCAGCTCGGCGATGTCGCGGTACAGGGTGCGCTCGGACACCTCCAGCTCGGCCGCCAGCGCCGCGGCGGTCACCGGGCAGCGCTTGCCGCGCAGCACTTGCAACAGGGTCAACAAACGAGTGGTGCGCGACACGTCTTCAAGCTCGACAGGGAAGGATCGGCGCAGCTTAGCAGAGCCCCCTGTCAGGATCTGTCAGTAGCGAACTCTGACCTTGTTGGAGAAACGCGGTGTCTGGTGTGGCGAGCGCTTTGTCGGAATGCCGCCCAGCTCGATCGCAACCTCGCGGGCTCGGCAACGGCTACGGACGCGGTGCCTTTGTAGCCGCTGCCGAGCCCGCGAGGCTGCGACCGGCAACGCAGTTGCCGCAAACCGGAAGTCTGCGGCAATCCCGCTTCCCGTCCTAGCGATCGACCTTATGTCGCGCCGCGTACAGGCAGAGCATTTCCATGGCCAGGGTGGCCGCCGCCAGCGAGGTGATTTCCGCGCTGTCGTAGGCCGGGGCCACTTCCACCACGTCCATGCCCACCAGGTTGATGCCGCGCAGGCCGCCGAGGATCTCCAGCGCCTGCAGCGTGCTCAGGCCGCCGCACACCGGGGTGCCGGTACCGGGGGCGAAGGCCGGGTCGAGGCAGTCGATGTCGAAGGTCAGGTACACCGGTTGGTCGCCGACCCGCTGGCGGATCGCTTCGACTATGGCTTCGCAGCCCCGCCGATGCACCTGCCGCGCATCCAGCACCTGGAACCCCTGGTGATCGTCGTTGGTGGTACGCAGGCCGATCTGCACCGAGCGCGCCGGGTCCACCAGCCCTTCCCTGGCGGCGTGCCAGAACATGGTGCCGTGGTCGATGCGCTTGCCATCTTCGTCCGGCCAGGTGTCGCTGTGGGCATCGAAGTGGATCAGCGCCAGCGGACCGTGCTTGCGCGCATGGGCCTTGAGCAGCGGATAGGTGATGAAGTGGTCGCCGCCGAAGGTCAGCATCGCGCTGCCACTGGCGAGGATCTGCTCGGCATGGGCCTCGATGCTCTCCGGCACCGACTGCGGCACCCCGGAATCGAAGGCGCAGTCGCCGTAGTCGACCACCGCCAGATGGTCGAACGGGTCGAAGGTCCACGGCCAGTGGCGTTCCCAGGCGATGCCGCTGGAGGCGGCGCGAATCCCCCGCGGGCCGAAACGCGCGCCGGGGCGATTGCTGGTGGCGGTATCGAACGGCACACCGCTGACCGCCACATCCACCCCGCGCAGGTCGCGGCTATAGCGGCGGCGCATAAAGCTGGTGATGCCGGCGTAGGTGCTTTCGGCGGCGGTGCCGTACAGGCTGTCACGGGTCAGGGCCTGGTCGTTGCGGTTGGCGATATCCATGGATTCGTCCTTATGGTTGGCGGCTAACGAAGGGTTACAGAGATCCCCGCGCTGACGGCCATCGAGGAATCTGTGGCGGCAGCTTGCACCGGTCGATACATTGGAAAAATATCAAGCGTATTAACCTGACATTCACCCGGAGTAATGTTTGATGCTCGGCCAACTGCACGACCTCGACCTGCACCTGCTGCGCCTGTTCGTCTGCGTGGTCGAATGCGGCGGCTTCAGCGCCGCCCAGGGTGAACTGGGGCTGAGCCAGTCGAGCATCAGCCAGCAGATGGCCAAGCTGGAAACCCGTCTCGGCTATCGCCTGTGCAGCCGTGGCAAGGGCGGCTTCCGCCTGACGCCCAAGGGCGAGCAGTTGCTGCTGGCGACCCGCGGCCTGTTCGAGTCCATCGAGCAGTTTCGCCATCAGTCCAACGGCGTCGCTGGGCGTTTGCTCGGCGAGGTGCGCCTGGGCCTGTCGGAGGCGCTCGACCCGGCGGTGTTGCAGACAGTCGCCGAGGCGATCCGGCGCTTTCGCCAGCGCGACGAGTCGGTGCGCATCGAGATGATCAGCGCCATGACCGGCGAGATGGAACGCCTGCTGTTGCAACAGCGCCTGGACCTGGCGATCGGCTATTTCTCCAAGGTGCAGCACGCCTTCGATTACCGGCAGCTGTTCACGGAAACCCAGCACCTGTACTGCGGGCGCGGCCATCCGTTGTTCGCCCAGGACAACCCGGACCTGCAAGCACTGCATCGCGCCGACAAGGTCGACCACAGCTACCGGCTGCTGAGAAACGACGAGCCGTTGCAGGGCGTGCCCGGCTCGGCCTGTTCACAGCAGGTCGAGGCCACCCTCACCTTCATCCTCTCGGGCCAGCACATCGGCTACCTGCCCAGTCACTTCGCCCGCGCCTGGGAAGACAAAGGGCTGATCAAGGCCCTGCGCCCGGAGGAGTTGAGTTACGACGTGGGCTTCTATCTGGCCCGCCACCGCGCCCAGGTTCCCGGCGAGGCGCAGCGGGCCTTCGAGGAAGACCTGCTGGCCGCATTCGACTAAGCGT
This sequence comes from Pseudomonas sp. GW460-12-10-14-TSB1, assembly GCF_017349775.1. NCBI lineage: Bacteria > Pseudomonadati > Pseudomonadota > Gammaproteobacteria > Pseudomonadales > Pseudomonadaceae > Pseudomonas > Pseudomonas sp. GW460-12-10-14-TSB1. The sequence goes on along the minus strand of NZ_JACNAC010000009.1, from coordinate 20,021 downwards.
CGGATCCTCTAGCCGCTGCCGCCGATTGAAGTTTCGGTCGGCAATGCGCTTTGCTCTTCTGACCCGGCCACCTTTCTGGCATCCTGCGCCTCCATTTTTCTGACCGGGTCCGCAGATTTTGCCTTACGTCCTCCGACATCCCGCGTCGCGCCCCTTTTCTCCACGTGTTTCATGCTCTATCGACACGTCATTGGCAGGCTTTTTCCCATGACCGCACCTGATCGCTCCACGCCGCGCTACAAGTCCGACCTGATCTATGGCCTGGAGGACCGCCCGCACTTCAGCGCGGCGATCTTTGCCGCGCTGCAACATGTGCTGGCGAGTTTTGTCGGCATCATCTCGCCGACCCTGATCTTCGGCGGCGTGCTGGGCCTGCAGAATGAAACGCCCTACCTGATCAGCATGGCGCTGTTCGTCTCGGGCCTGGGCACCTTCGTCCAGGCCCGGCGCCTGGGGCCGATCGGCTCCGGGCTGCTGTGCGTGCAGGGCACCAGCTTTTCCTTTATCAGCGTGCTGCTCAGTGCCGGGCTGATGGTCAAGGGCCGTGGCGGCAGCAACGAGGAAATCCTCTCGACCATCTTCGGCATCTGCTTCTGCGCGGCCTTTATCGAGATGTTCCTCAGCCAGTTCATCGGCAAGCTGCGCAAGCTGATCACCCCGGTGGTCACCGGCACCATCATCACCCTGATGGGCCTGTCGCTGATCAAGGTGGCGGTCACCGACATGGCCGGCGGCTTCGGCGCCCCCGACCTGGGCGCCGCCAGCAACCTGGGCCTGGCCGCCCTGGTGCTGCTGACCATAGTGGTACTCAACCGCTTCAGCCATCCGATGCTGCGCCTGGGCTCGATCGTCATCGGCCTGACCCTGGGCTTCGTCGTCGCCTGGCTGCTGGGCCGGGTCGACCTGGCGACGATGCCGGAAGTGCCGATGGTCAGCGTGCCGGTGCCGTTCAAGTACGGCTTCTCCTTCGACCTGATCGCCTTCATTCCGCTGGCGGTGATTTTCCTGATCTCGCCCCTGGAAGCGGCTGGTGACCTGACCGCCAACTCGATGATTTCCCAACAGCCGGTCAAGGGCCCGCTGTACATCAAGCGCATCAAGTCCGGCCTGCTGGCCGACGGTTTCAACTCGATGGTGGCGGCGGTGTTCAACAGCCTGCCGATGGTCACCTTCGCCCAGAACAACGGGGTGATCCAGCTGACCGGCGTGGCCAGCCGCTACGTGGCGTACTTCATCGCCGGGCTGCTGGTGCTGCTGGGGCTGTTCCCGGTGATCGGCGCGGTGCTGCAACTGATGCCCAAGCCGGTGCTGGGCGGCGCCACCCTGATCATGTTCGGCACCGTGGCCGTGGCCGGGATCAAGATCCTCGCCGAAGCCGGACTGCATCGACGCAACGTGCTGATCGTGGCCATTTCCCTGGGCATGGGCCTGGGGGTGGCGGCGGTGCCGGAAGTCCTGCGCGAACTGCCCAAGGCGCTGCACAACATCTTCGAATCGCCGATCACCGTGGGCGCGATGTGCGCGATCCTGCTGAACATCTTCCTGCCGGAAGAATTCATCGAGCTGGAAGAAGACGAATTCGACCCGGAAGCGGCGACCCTCAAGGTCATGCAGGACCCGGATGTAAACACCAAAGCCAACGCCTGACCTCGGCCTCTGTAGGAGCAGCCGGTCGACGCTCGATTGCTCGCGATGGCGTCAGTGGCAACACCACCAGATGCCCAGCCTCAAGCCCAATGCCAGCCCTGCCGGCCTCATCGCCGGCAAGCCTGGCTCCTACAGAAGATGGCGCCCCTCAAACAACCTCGGTTTGTGGTGCAGACCTGGTCGCGCTAGATTCATCAGTGCCTCCTTTCCCGCAGAGACTAACCCTGATGCGCAGACTCCTCGGCCTCACCCTTTGCTTGCTGTTGCTCAGCCTGAGCGCCTGCGCCCTGTTTCCCCAGCGCGATCAGTTGCACATCAATGTGGTCGGTATCGAGCCGCTGCCCAGCCAGGACCTGGAAGTGCGCTTCGCCATCAAGCTGCGCCTGCAGAACCCCAATGAAACCGCGATCAACTACAACGGCGTGGCCCTGGACCTGGAAGTCAACGGCCAACCGCTGGCCACCGGGGTCAGCGACCAGACCGGCAGCATCGCGCGTTTCTCCGAGGGTGTGCTGGTGGTGCCGGTCAGCGTTTCGGCTTTCGCCGTGCTGCGCCAGACCCTGGGCCTGAGCCAGACGCAAAGCCTCGACGACCTGCCCTACGTGCTGCGCGGCAAGCTCGCCGGCGGCCCGTTCGGCACTATGCGTTTCGTCGAAAAAGGCCAGCTGAGCCTGCCGAAGACCGCCAACTTTACCTGGTAACCACCGTATCCCTGTAGCCGCTGCCGAGCGACAGCGAGGCTGCGATCGAGCTGGGCGGCATTCCGACGTAGCGCTCGCAGAACCAGCCAACGCGCTTTTCCAGGCAGATCGCGGATTCAGGGTTTGCGGCAACTGCGTTGCCGATCGCAGCCTCGCAGGCTCGGCAGCGGCTACACAGGCAATCCGACTCCTGTAGCCGCTGGCGCAGCCTGCGACCGGGTGCGCAGCACCCGCAACCGGCCGCAACTCTCTCGCCGCCGCTAGAACACCGACCAGCCAATGCGCTGACTCAGCAACTCCAGCGCCGCCATGCCCACCAGGGAATTGCCCGCCGCGTTCAATTCCGGCGACCACACGCACACCGTGAACTGCCCCGGCACCACCGCGACGATGCCGCCGCCCACACCGCTCTTGCCCGGCAGGCCGACGCGGTAGGCGAAATTGCCGGCTTCGTCGTACAGGCCGCTGGTGGCCATGATCGAGTTGACTTGCTGGGTCTGGCGCGCCGTGAGGATCTGCTCGCCGCTGTGTTTGCAGAAGCCGTCGTTGGCCAGGAAACAGAAGGCCCGCGCCAGGTCGACGCAACTCATGCGCAGCGCGCAGTGGCTGAAGTAGCTGCGCAGTACCGACTCGACGTCGTTGTGGAAGTTGCCGAAGGACTGCATCAGGTAGGCCATCGCCGCATTGCGCGCGCGGTGCTGGTATTCCGAATCGGCGACGCGGCCGTCCACCAGCACCTGCATGTTGCCGGACAGGCGCCGCACGAAATCGCGCATGGACAGCGCCGGCGCGGCGAAACGCGACTGGTTGATATCGCAGATCACCAGCGCCCCGGCGTTGATGAACGGGTTGCGCGGACGGCCACGCTCGAACTCCAGTTGCACCAGCGAGTTGAAAGGCTGCCCTGAGGGTTCATGGCCCAGGCGCTGCCAGATCGCCTCGCCGGAATGGCCGATGGCCTGCACCAGGCTGAACACCTTGGAAATGCTCTGCACCGAGAACGGCGTATCGGCGTCGCCGGCGCTGAACACCTGGCCATCGTTGCCATACACGGCAATCCCCAGCTGGTTGGCCGGCACATCGGCCAGCGCCGGAATGTAGCTGGCCACTTTGCCCTGGCCAATCAAGGGACGGACCTCGTCGAGGATCTCGTTCAACAACGCTTGCATGTTCAGACTCGCACTTCGTGCCTCGCACCGCCGCGAAGCTACCGCTGCTAGACGCACTCCGCCGGGTCGAGAACACAGTTGTCGTGCTTATCCCTCACATGGCCCTCACACGGCCTCACCCGCCCCCCGTACAGCCCTCCGCGCGGGAGAAAAACCGGCGATAAAAATCGCTCGCGGGCCGCGCATTTTTGATCGGGCAGAGCCGCAGCTGATAGGCTTTCCCCTATATTCGACAGGGAGCGCTCATGGATCTCAACGCCGCCAGGATGTTTGTCAGCGTGGTCCAATGCGGCAGCATTTCGTCCGCCGCCAACCTGCTGCAACTACCGCTGGCCACCATCCGCCGAGGCATCCGTGAACTGGAACGCAGCCTCAACGTGCAACTGCTGGAACGCTCCGCCCGCGGCACCCGGCTGACCGCCGCCGGCAGCCAGCTCTACGAGCACGCCAGCCGTGGTATCGAAGCCCTGGCCGAGGGCGAACAGGCTGTCAGAAGTGATCGAATGCACTTGCAGGGCCGCCTGAGCGTGTCAGTGCCGGCGGCATTCGAGAGCTGGTGGAAGCTGCTGGCCGAGTTCCAGCGGCGCCATCCCGAGGTCCAGGTCGCGGTCTATACCAGTGAGCGGGAAAGCGACCTGGCAGAGGACGGGGTCGACGTCGCCCTGCGCGCCGGGCCGCTGTTCGACGAGGATCGCCCGGCGCGCCTGCTCGGCAGCTACCGCCATATGCTGGTCGCCAGCCCGCAGTTGCTGGAGCGCCTCGGCACCCCGCAAACCCCCGCCGAGCTTCGCGGTTTTCCCTGCGCCGTCTGGTCGCGCCATGCCGATGCCCGGGAACAGTGGCAACTGGGCGACCAGTCCTACAGCCCCAATCCGCTGTTCGCCGCCAACGATTACCTGCACCTGCGCCAGCTGGCGCTGACCGCCAAGGTGGTCACCGAACTGCCGGCCTTTCTCGCCGCCGAAGCCCTGCGCGATGGCCGTCTGCGGGCCCTGCTGCCCCGCCTGCCGATGCCGGAACAACAGCTGTACCTGCTTTATCCAAACCAGCGCCCGACCTCGAACATCGTCCGCGCCTACCTGGATTTCGCCCAGGCCTGGCTGGTGGAAAACCCCTTGCCCCAGCCGCACTGAGCAGGCGCTGATGCAGATCAGCTCGGGCTCGCCGCTGCGCCGGTAAAATAGGCCCTCACCCCGGCTGCGCCACCACCCGCCCGCAGCCCGCGACCCATCCTATGCGCCGACACCGGCGCCATCTTTCTGGAGGTGTCCCCCTTGAAAACCTGGTACTCGGTGGTCGGCGTCCTGCTGATCACCACCTTCACCCTGCTGCTGGAAATCCCCAGCGATACCTGGCTCACCTCCGCCACCCTGAGCCTGGTCCTCGGCGCCACGGCGCTGGCCTATATGGCCCTGTCCTGCCTGCTGGCCAGCCGCTGGCGCTGGGTCGAGCGGCTGTTCGGCGGCCTCGACCGGGTCTATGAAAGCCACAAGTGGCTGGGCATCTGGGCGCTGGTCTTCGCCAGCTATCACCTGGTGTTCAAGGCCAACCTGGATCTCTGGCAAAGCGTGCCGATCATCGAGCTGTCCAAGTACTGGACGCGCATGGTGCGGCAGCTGAGTTACCTCGCCCTCGGCCTGATCGTGCTGCTGGCGCTGAACCGCAACATTCCCTACGGCCAGTGGCGCTGGTGGCACAAGCTGTCCGGGCCGCTGTTCGCGATCGTCATCCTGCACTGGCTGAGCTTCAAGTCGCCGATTGCCCTGGATACCCCCTCGGGCATCTGGCTCACCGCACTCTGCGGCCTGGGCCTGCTCGGCGCCCTGTACAAGCTGCTGCTCTATCCGCTGCTGGCCAAGGCCGGCGAATACCGGGTCAGCGCGGTGACCCTGGAGAAAAACTCCCTGCACCTGGAACTGACCCCACTGCACCGCGGTTTCGCCTTCAAGGCCGGGCAGTTCGCCTTTCTCGCCATGCGCGAAAAAGGCCTGCGCGAGCCGCACCCCTTCACCATCGCCAGCGCCCACGCCAGCGACGGGCGCATCGAGTTCGTGATCCGCGCCCTGGGCGACTACACCCAGAAGCTGCGCCAGCAGGTCAAGGTCGGCATGCTCGCCGACCTCTACGCGCCCTATGGCCGTTTCAAGCGCCGGCTCGATGCCGGCCGGGAGGTCTGGATCGGCGGTGGCGTCGGCATCTCGCCCTTTATCTCCTGGCTGCAGGATGCCGCCGCCGGGCGCTTCGACCAGGCGACCCTGGTGTACTGCTGCAACCCGTCACGGGCCTTCCCCAGCCTCGAAACCTTGCAGGGCCTGGCCGAGGAACGCGGGGTGGATTTCATCGGCCACACCGACGGCGCCGACCGCCTGGGCGAAACCCTGAAACGGCTGGCCAGCGAAACCGATCCGCAACAGATCCAGATCAGTTTCTGCGGGCCCAAGGGTTTGCTGGCAAGGGTCAAGGCGTTGATGCGCGAACACGCGATTCCCGAACGCAACCTGCACTACGAGTTCTTCGAGTTCCGCTGAACACCCTCAAGCCCGGCGCGGCTCATGCAGCATCAGCCGCACCACCAGCGCCGCGACCAGGGTGATGGCGATCAGCGCATACAGCAGCCAGGTGAAGGCCTTGGCGTACAGCCCGAGCAACAGCTCCCGGCCCAGCTCGGGCACCAACGCCGCGCTGGCCTGCAGGTTGCCGCTGGCCAGCTGCTGGGCGGCCAGCGGCAGCTGCGGATGCTCTGGCAGTGCCGCAGCCATGGACAGTTGCAGCAAGCCGGCCAGCAGGGCCACCACCAGGGCCAGGGCAATGCCTTCACCCGCCACCCGGGTGGTGCTGAAGATGCCGGTGGCCATCCCCGCCCGTTCCTTGGGCACCACACTGACCGACAGCCCGTCCATCAAGCCCCAGGGCAAACCGGCACCCAGGCCGATCAACAGCATGGGCAAGACATTGGCCGCCGGCGCCTGCCCCGGGGCGATCCGGCTGAGCAGATAGAGCCCGAGCGCGGCGATCACCAGGCCAACGCTGGACAGGGTCCCGGCGCTGAACCAGCGGGTCAGCCACGCCGCCAGCAAGGGCACCACCACCATAGGCGCGGACAAGGCGATCATCATCAATCCGGCATCGATCTCGCTGTAGCCTTCCACGCCGATAAAGCGGATCGGCAGCAGGATCAGCAACACCACGAAGCAATAGCAGGTGGCGATCGGCAGCAACTGCACGCCGACAAAGCGCGGGTAGCGAAACAGCGACAGGTCGAGCATCGGCCGCTTGACCCGCAGCTCCACGACGATGAACAGCAGCAATGCCAGCAGCGCCACCAGCAACAAGCCCCAGACCAGCGGGCTGCCCCAGCCGCTTTGCGGTGCCTGCAAAATGCCCCAGGTCAGCGCCACCAGCGCCGCGGTAAAACTCAAGGTGCCGGGCCAGTCGACACCCGCCGCGTCTGGGTCGCGGGACTCCTGCATGCGCGGCACGCCAAACAGCAGCGACAGGCCGCCGATCAAGGTCCCGGAGACGAAGATCGAGCGCCAGCCGTAGGCTTCGATCAGCACCCCGGCGAGGATCGGCCCGAATGCCAGGCCGACGCCGAAGGTGGTGCCCAGCAGGCTGAAGGCACGGGTCCGCGCCGGGCCCTCGAACTCCTGGGCCAGGGCCGCCGAGCCGCCCGCCAGCGCCGCCGCGCCGGCCAGCCCTTGCACGGCCCGCAACAGGTCGAGCCAGAACACCGAAGGCGCAAAGGCCAGGGCCAGCGACGTCAGGGCGAACAGGCCGACGCCCAGGCTGAACACGCGTTTGCGCCCGAACTCATCGGCCAGGGTACCGGCGGCCATCAGCATACTGCCGAAACTCAGCATGAAGGCATTGGTGATCCAGCTCAGGGCCAGGGGGCCACCGCCCAACTCGCGGCCGATGGCCGGGGTCGCCACGGCCACGCCGACGAAGGTCAGCGGCAGGATCAGCGCAGCCAGGCACACCGCGGCCAGCACCGCGTAGGAAGAACCGCCGGCGACGGTGGGATCGAAGGCAGCAGGCACATCGGTTGGCGAATTCATCGACACCTCAAGGGGAATGTAGCAGTGCGATCAATGGTAGATTCGCCGCAATCACCCACAAACAGGGCTTAGGTCCGTTCTTTGCGGACATAAAGGCTCTAATCGAGATCCCTCATGGACAACCTCAGTGGCATGCTGGCCTTTGTGCGCACGGTGCAGGCCGGCAGTTTTGTCGGCGCGGCGGAACGCCTGGGCATCTCCGCCTCGGCGGTGGGCAAAAGCCTGGCCCGCCTGGAAGAACGGCTCGGCGTGCGCCTGCTCAATCGCAGCACCCGGCGCATCAGCCTGACCGACGAAGGCACGCTGTTCTTCGAACGCTGCCAGCGCATAGTCGGCGAGGTGGAAGACGCCGAGGCCGAGTTGGCGCGCATCAGCGACAAGCCTCGCGGCAAGCTGCGGGTCAGCCTGCCCGCCATCGGCTATCGCATGCTGTTGCCGATCCTGCCGGAGTTCGCCGAACACTACCCGGACATCGAGCTGGACCTGGACTTCAACGACCGGCTGATCGACGTGATCGCCGAAGGCGTCGACGCGGTGATCCGCAGCGGCGAGCTGGCGGATTCCCAACTCAAATCCCGCATCCTGGGGCCGTTCCGTTTCGTGCTGGTCAGCGCCCCTCACTATTTCGCCCGCCATGGCGTGCCCGAATGCCCACGGGACCTGGAGCGGCATGCCTGCCTGCGCTACAAGTTTCCCGGCACTGTGCAATTGCAGGAATGGAAACTGCGCCTGCCCGCCGACGCGCCACCGCTGGTGCTGCGCAGCGCCTTGACCAGCAACAACCTCGAGTCGCTGATCTTTGCCGCCACCCAGGGCCTGGGCCTCGCCTTCGTGCCGGATTTCGTGGTGCGCGCGGCGCTGGCCGACGGCTCGCTGGTGTCGGTGCTGGACGACTATCAGATCGACAGCGGCAAGTTCTCGGTGCTCTGGCCTGGCAGTCGACATCTGCTGCCGAAACTGCGAGTGTTCGTCGACTTTCTCAGCGAACGCCTGGTGCTGGGCGCACGCTGAAAACCACACCCGATCCACACAAGGAATGTGCCGCGAACATGCAACCTATCCCTACCCTCTACACCGAGCGCCTGATCCTGCGCCCGCTGGAACTGGCCGACGCGGATGCCGTCCAGCAGCAGTTCCCGCACTGGGAAGTGGTGCGCTTTCTCAACGCCCGGGTGCCCTGGCCCTATCCCGCCGATGGCGCCCTGAGTTACCTGCGCGACCTGGCGCTGCCGGCCATCGAGCGCGGCGAGGAATGGCACTGGTCGATCCGCCTGAAAAGCGCGCCCGAACAATTGATCGGCAATGTCAGCCTGATGGACCAGACCGACAACAACCGCGGCTTCTGGCTGGCTCCGGCGTGGCAAGGCCAGGGCTATATGAGCGAGGCCAGTGCGGCGGTCACCCAATACTGGTTCGAAGTGCTGGGGCGCGAGGTGATGCGGGTGCCCAAGGCCGCGCCGAACCTGGCCTCACGGCGGATTTCCGAACGCGCGGGCATGCGCCTGATCCGCAGTGACGAAGACGACTTCGTCTGCGGGCGATTGCCCCGGGACATCTGGGAAATCACCCGCGAGCAATGGCGCCGCCTCAGATAAAACGCACGCCGGCCTTGGCCCGTTCGTCCACTGTCAGCTCGAACACGTCCGGGCGCGCATAGTGGCCGACCACGTCGTAGTCGTAGCGCGCCCGCACCAGCTCGGCGGTGTCGATCTGCGCCGTCAGCAGCCCGGCACGGCCCACCAGCGGCCCGGCCAGTACCTCGCCCATGGGCCCGACAATCAGGCTGCCACCGGCAATCAGCGGGCGCTCGGCCGGCCAGTTGGCAATCTCCAGCCCCAGTTCCTCGGGTGACACCTGTACCTGGCAGGCGCTGACCACAAAGCAGCGGCCTTCATGGGCGATGTGGCGCATGCTGACCTGCCACATCTCGCGCTCGTCCACGGTCGGCGCGCACCAGACTTCCACACCCTTGGCGTACATCGCGGTGCGCAGCAACGGCATCATGTTTTCCCAGCAGATCACCGCGCCGACCCGACCGACCTGGGTGTCCAGCACCGGCAGGGTCGAACCGTCGCCCTTGCCCCAGATCAGCCGCTCGGTGCCGGTGGGCATCAGCTTGCGATGCTTGCCCACCAGGCCGTGCTGCGGGTCGAAATACAGCGCCGTGCAATACAGGGTGCTGCCTGCACGCTCGATCACCCCCAGCACCAGGTTGGCCCCAGTGCGCGCCGCCAGACCGGCCAGGGCGTCGGTTTCCGCGCCCGGCACCTCGACGGCGTTGGCGAAATAGCGGGCGAAGGCGTTGCGGCCCTCCGGCAGGCGATAGCCGAGCTGAGTGCCGAAGCCCTCGCCCTTCGGGTAGCCGCCAAGCAAGGCTTCGGGCATCACCACCAGCTGCGCGCCGGCCTCGATGATGGCGTCCTCATAGGACAGGATCTGCTCCAGGGTAGCGGCCTTGCCCCCTGGCAGGGAGCCGATCTGCAACGCAGCGACAACGGATTTGGACATCGGGAAAACTCCTGTGGCGGTGAAGTGTTGCCCATTGTCCGGCGCTCGCCGATCATGCAGAAAGCCCCTCCTGATACTGAATGATATGAACCAGATGAATATCGCCCAGGTCGATCTCAACCTGCTCAAGGCCTTCGAAGCCCTGCATGACGAATCCAGCGCCAGTCGCGCCGCCCTGCGCCTGGGCGTCACCCAGTCGGCCATGAGCGCGGCGCTGCGGCGCTTGCGCGAGCTGTACGGCGATCAGCTGTTCGTGCGCACCGGCCGCGGCCTGGCGCCGACCCTGCGGGCCAACCAGCTCAAGCCGGTGGTCAGCGAGGCCCTGAACAAATGCCGGCAGAGCCTGGCCATGGTCGATCCCCATGCCAGCCATTATCAGGGGCGCTCGGTGGCGATCGGGCTGTCGGACGATTTCGAGATTGCCTACGGCCGGCGCCTGATCGAGGAAGTCGCCCGGCGGGCGCCGAAGCTGCGCCTGATCTTTCGCCAGAGCCACAGCCAGATCGTCGGCGAAGCGCTGTTGCAGCGCAGCATCGACCTGGCCATCAGCGCCGGCGGTTTCGCCGAACGCATGCTCAGCCGTCAGGTCCTGGGGGAAGGTGGTTATCTGTGCCTGGCGGACCCGGCGAGCCTGAGCCCGGGACAGCAGGCCATCGACCTCGACGAGTTCGTCGCCCGCGAGCATGTGCTGGTGTCGTCGCAAGGTTTTATCGGGATTACCGACGAGGGTCTGGCGACCCTGGGGCTGAGTCGCCAGGTCTGCGCCTCGACCACGCATTTTGCCGCGCTGCCCCATCTGCTCAAGGGCAGCCAGGCGGTGGCGACCATTCCGGCCCATGCCGCGCGGAGCATCGCCGAACTGACCGGGCTGGCGCTGCTGCCCTGCCCGCTGGACCTGCCGCGTTACCCGATCGAGCTGGGCTGGCGCACCAGCGCGCAGATCGATCCGGTGGTGCTGAAAGTGCGGGAAGCGATAGTCGCCAGCTTCGAAGCTACTTGTTCGCCGCCATCAGGCGATTGACTTCACTGCGCACCATGTTGGCGTATTCCGGCGGCGACATGCCGTCGAGCTCGGAGCGCACCCATTCGGCCCATTTGCCCTTGCGCTTGCCGCGCTCGCCGAACAACCGCGCGGCTTCGCCCTTGGCCTTGCCCAGGTTGCTCTGCCACAGCTCGAACAGACGGGACTTTTCATCTTCGATCTCTGCGCGCTCGGCGAGAGTCTTGTTGGCCAGATTGAAGCTCATGGGAATTTCCTGCTGCGTAAAATTGCCGACATCTTACACTGTGACGGCTGGGGTTTTCCCGCCGGCATGGAGCCGGCGCAGAAAATAGCTGCAACTTTTCATTCCCCCCGCAACTCCATTGTTCATCGCATCACTGACCCGCAAGGAGTAACTCAATGGCTCGTAAAACTGCCGCGCAAGCGGTTGACGAACAAATCAAGGACCAGGCATTCAGCGAGCTTCAGGCGCTGATCGAAGAATCGGAAAAGCTTTTGAAAAACAGCGCGTCGCTGGTGGGTGAGGAAGGCGAGAACCTGCGCCAGCAGGTGGGGTTGAAACTCAAGCAGGCGCTGGACTCGGTGTCCAGCGTGCGCGAGCGCAGCAAGCCGGTGGTGCAAGCCACCGAGCAGTACATCGGCGGCCACCCGTGGCAGACCGTGGCCATCTCCGCCGGCTTCGGCCTGGTGGTGGGCCTGTTGCTGGGGCGTCGTTCGTAACAAGCCTTGCCACCCGCAACCGATAAAAAAGGACCAGGCCAGCAACATGCTCGCCTGATCCTTGCGTTTTGAAACCGCGTTTTAAAGCCCGGCCAGTTCCCGCAGTTGCTTGAGTTCCGCGACGTCCAGGGCAACCCCCTCGCGCAGGGACTTTTCCCGCTGGCGATGGCGGCGATCCCCCGGCAGGCGCTTGAGCCCTACGCCGTGCATCTGCCGGATCAGCTCCTGGCTGCGCTCGGCGAAATTCTGCCCGGCGCCCTTGCTCGGATCGATGACGATCAGCAGCTGACCGGTCCAGGGCGTCTTCGCGCCCGGGTGGTTGGACCAGTCGAACTCGAACGAGAAGTTGCCACCCGTCAGGGCCGCCGCCAGCAACTCGACCATCATCGACAGCGCCGAACCCTTGTGCCCGCCGAACGGCAACAGCGCGCCGCCTTCGAGAATGGCTTTCGGGTCATCGGTGGGCTGGCCGAGGCCGTCCACGCCCATGCCCGGCGGCAGGCGTTCGCCCTTGCGCGCGGCGATCTGCACGTCGCCATGGGCGATGGCGCTGGTGGCCAGGTCGAAAACGATGGGATCGCCAGCGGCCTGGGGCGCGGCAAAGGCGATCGGGTTGGTGCCGAACAACGGCCGGTCGGCGCCGTGGGGCACCACGCAGGTCATGCTGTTGACCACGCTCAGGGCGACCAGCCCTTCCTCGGCGAAGGGCTCGACGTCCGGCCACAGCGCGGCGAAGTGATGGGAGTTGCGGATGGCCAGAATGGCGATCCCGGCGTGGCGGGCTTTCTCCACCAGCAGCGCCCGCGCCGCCGCCAGCGCCGGTTGGGCGAAACCGTTGCCCGCATCGACCCGGACAAAGGCCGGGGCCACGTCTTCGACCACCGGCACGGCCTTGCCGTTGACCCAGCCGCTATTGAGGGTCGACACGTAGCCGGGAATACGGAACACGCCATGACTATGAGCGCCGTCGCGCTCGGCAGCGGCACAGTTCTGCGCCAGGCTGCGTGCCACTTCGGCGCTGGTGCCATGGCGCAGGAAAATCGTTTCCAGCAGCGTCACCAGCGCCTCGAGCGACAGGTGTTCCTGCGGTGTTTCAACAGCCAGGGGCGATACAGACATCTGGAGCTCCGGATTAATTATTGGAATGGGCTACAGCGTATGAAGATGCACGTGGGTGAGTGCGCCCGACGATTAAACAACGCTTTGCGCGCGCTCTGTCAACCTCGGCCATGACCTTGCACAGGCGATGCCAGGAAGTGACAGAGTCGCTACGAACAGGCCGTCAGCCGAGGATGGCGAGCCAAGGTGGCATTAGCGATGACAGCGCCCCTGTGTTTTTGATCATTTTTTCACTCCAGCTGTGGATACTGCTGGCGAAAGTCCTGTGTTTCAGGGGCTTCGGGGCAAAAATAAGTTCCACTTTTGATAGGCATCAGCCATGACGGCGGTTCTCCAAGCCTGGCTGCGAAGGGTAGAATGCGCGAAACCAGGAAGAGCCAATGAGCCAACAGCACCTCACAGAAGCCGAATACGACGCCATCACCGATGCCGCCGCGCAGTGGTGCATGCGTCTGCATGCCGCGGACTGTACGGCCGCCGAACGCCAGGCCTTCGAGCAATGGCGCGATGCCCATCCGCTGCATGCCTTCGAGTACGAAGCGATGCAGGAAATCTGGGAAGTCGCCGACCATCTGCCACGCCCGCCAACCGCCACCGTCGTGCCCTTGCCAACGCCAGCGCTGGCGCCGCGCAGATCCTGGCGCGCCTACGGCATGGCCGCGGCGATCAGCGCTCTGGCCCTGCCCCTGGCCGCCTACAGCGGCTGGAGCCTGGGCTGGCTGCCCTCCTCCTACGAACATTTCCAGGCCGACGGCAGCATGCGCCAGGTGACCCTGGCCGACGGCAGCCAGATCGAACTCAACCTGGGCACCGAGCTGACCTACAGCAACTACAAGGACCAGCGCCGGGTCACCCTGAAAAAAGGCGAAGCCTTCTTCAAGGTCAGCCATGACAGCGCCCATCCGTTCGTGGTCAAGGCCGCCAGCGGCGAGGTCCGGGTCACCGGCACCCAGTTCAACGTCTGGATGTACGAGGATCAGGTACGGGTCACCCTGCTCGAAGGTTCGGTACTGGTGAACAGCGACAACAGCCGCCCCGATGGCGGCTTCCGTCTCGATCCGGGCATGCAGGCGCGTTATCGCCGGGGCGACTACCAGCCGCAGATCAGCCAGACCTATGCCAACGACAGCTCGCTGGCCTGGCGCCAGGGCAAGCTGGTGCTGGACAACCTGGCCCTCGGCGAGGCCCTGCCGCTGATCAACCGCTACCTCAGCAAGCCGGTGATGCTGGCCGACAGCGCCACGGGCAACATTCGGGTCGGCGGCATCTACGACGTCACCGCGGTCAAGAGCCTGGTGACCACGCTGCCCAAGGTGTTGCCGGTGTACCTGACCCGCAACCAGGACGGCAATCCGGTCATCAATTCGCTGCCAGGCACCGCGCCAAAAAGCTGAAGGCCGCTACCCTCGCGGGTGCGGCCTTCGCTTGACGCCAGGTTGAGCGCGCTTACTGGGTCGCGACCTTGCGCAACCGATCCTCCACTTCGTGAATCACCTGCAACCGGTACTGCGGGTCCGCCTGGATCTGCTGCTCGGTGAACGGCAACACACTCCACTGCTTCTTCGAGAACGCCTCGGTCTGGTCCCGCGAGTGCGGCGACGCTGGGTCGCTGGACAGCGAGAACGCCAGCAGGCCCTGGGCATGCGGGCCCTGGTCGTCGAAGGTCACCACTTGCAGGTAGCTGGTGCCACTGACCACCTCACGCTTGCCGTCGGCCGTGGGCACGCTCTGGATCGCGTTGTACACCCCCAGGCTGGCCGGGCCGCCATGAATCGGTGTCTGCCGGCCACCACTGCTGACCACCTGGATATCGCCCCAACGGCTGTCGGCCTTCAGGCCCGACTCGGCCACTTGCTGCACCGAGGCCAGCATCGCCTCGCGCAACGCCTTGGCCACGGGCGGCCGGTCGATCGCCAGGCCACGCGGCGTGTGCTGCGGATCCCGGGCATCGAAGGCCACGCGCCAGCGGTCGTCGACCGCCTCCAACTGCTCCATGACATTCTGGAAATGCACCAGGCCCAATCCGCTTTGCAGGTTGGCACTGCGATCCCAGGCCTTGAGGCTGGCACACAGCGGCGCCAGGGCCTGGGTATCGGTGCCCAGGTCGGCGGCACAGAACTGCAGCAGGTCCGGCATCACCTGCCCGGCCTGGTACACCTGATCGTCCATCACCATGTGCTTGAGGTCGGCGGCGCTCAGCGGCGCGGCTTTGCCCGTGCCGATCAGACGGTTCAGGGCAAAACGCGCGCGCTGCCCCAGCGGCAGGTCCTGCTGGCTGATCAGCGGCGAGAAGCCTTGCAGCGGCGCGGCCGGGTTGACCATCCACGCCGAATCATTGGAGTTCTGTACATAATCGCTGCGCAGCAGTTGCGGCAGCTGGCTGGCCGGGTAGATGCCCTGTTGCGCGGCGGCCGGGTCGATGTCCCAGGCACAGGCGCCGCGGGAGCCATCGAGAATGATCAGCCGGGTGCCAATCCGCGGGTCGCTGCAGCGCGCGAGTTTTTCCGCGCTGACATTGGGCACCACCGACTGGTTCATGTACAGGGTCTGGCCCTGGTCATCCACGGCCAGGGTGTTGACCCAGGGAATGCCCTGCAGCTGATGCACGGACGCCTGCAACTCCTTGAGGCTGCGGGCCTGGTTCATCGCGTACCACTGTTGCAGCACCCGGTCGTTCTCCAGGTTGGCGTCGCGCAGGCTGTAGGCGAAGCGCTTGTCCCAGTCCAGCTTGCCGGGCCACTGCACCAGCGGGCCGAACTGCGAACTGTAGACACTGTGGCTGAGGGTGGTGAGCTGGCCGTCCTCGCCCTTCACCTTGACGCTGAGCGTCTGCTTGTCCAGCGGCAGGGACTTGCCGTCGAGCAGGTAGCGGGTCGCGTCCTTGGGGTCCAGTTGCAGGCGGTACAGGGTGAAGTGCTTGGAGGTGTCCACCGTGTGGGTCCAGGCCAGGTGCTGGCTGAAACCGATATTGATCATCGGCAGGCCGGGCAAGGCAGCGCCCATGACATCCAGCTTGCCGGGAATGGTCAGGTGCATCTGGTAGAAGCGCATGCCGCCCACCCAGGGGAAATGCGGGTTGGCCAGCAGCATGCCGCGGCCATTGAACGAGCGTTCGCGCCCCACGGCCACCGCGTTGCTGCCCCGGTCCAGGGCGAAACGCTGGCCACGGGCGTCCGCCTGGGCGAAGACCTGGGCCGATTGTTTCAGCTGCGCCGTGGCGGATGGCGGTGTCGCGCCTACCAGGGCTTCGGCGAACTGGCCGACGCCCCCCTCCACCAACAGCCGGCGGGTCAGCTTGACCAGGTCCAGGGCGGTCAACGGCCGTACCCAGTCACCCTGGCACTGCTCGGGCAAGCCCTGGGCCCGGCGTTCGGCCAGGGAGCGGTTATAGCCGGCGACATAGCCTTCGATCAGTTGCCGCACCTGCGGCGTCTGCGCCTGCCAGAAGCCGAACACCGCCTGGGGCGTGTTCAGCCAGTTGAAGAACAGATCGCTGGTGAGGTTTTCCCGTTGCTCGAGGGTCTGTTGCTGCGGGCCGAAATACTTCGAACGCTCACCATTGACCGTCAGCACTTCGTTGGCCAGCAGGCACAGGTTGTCCTGGGCGTAGGCATAGCCGATGCCATAACCCAGGCCTCGTTCGTCGGCGGCACGGATATGCGGGACGCCAAAACCGGTACGGCGAATATCGGCACTCGCCTCTCCGCCCTGGACCTCACGCCCCTGAGCCGCAAGGCTCAGCCCCAGAAACAAACCCGCAAGGCAAAACCTGGGCAACTGGCTGGAAATAATCACGCCGACTCCTGATCGAAAAAGATGCACAACCAAGGCTGGCGCGGCATGCGATGAGCACACAGGGGACCGGGTTCCAGCCTGGAAAGAACGGCGCGGCCCGACAACAGCCGAGGCCCGCCTGCCCTTACAGACGAAACCGCCACGGAAAATTTAGCTGCCTCGCGCCAGTCGCGGATCGCCCGCCAACCCGGCGACGACAAAGGCCTCACAAATTTTCTACATCTGATTCCTCATGATTTGCGCGGCTCGTTCGTCTAGTTATATGAGAGCACCCGTCATTTTCCTGATCAGGCTCTGAAAAGGAGTTTTTGCATGTACGACCCGCAACTGCCAACGGATGGCCACACCGCACAACCCGCGTCCTCCCTGAACGCTGGTGCCGGTGTCTTCGGCAAGCAAGCCGAGCGCAACCGCAACGAACGCATCAGGCACCTGCTCAAGAGCTTCGGCCTGCGCACCAGCCTGATTCGCCTGAAAGTCATCGATGCCTTGCTACAGGCAGCCGAAAGCCAGCGCGCCCTGGGGGTGCGTGGTATTCACAGTCATTTGCTGGAGCTGGATATCCCGCTGTCGTTCCTCAGCGTGCGCGAGGTGTTGAAGCGGCTGTGCAGCGAAGGCGTGATCACCCTCAATGCAGACAAGAGCTTCAGCCTGCATCAACAGGCTGAAGCCATACTCGACGGCCGCGACTGAGGCCGTCGGGGGTGTCTCTCAAGGCTTGACCTTGCGCCGCATCACGCCATTGATCACGACCACGGTCACCGCCACGCCAATGGCGATGTACTGGAACATTTTCTCGGTGATCATTCCGGCGTTCTGCAGGTAAGAAAGGCCAAGCATGATTCCCAGTACCACCAGGGAAATCACAATCGAATAGATCAAACGTTGCTTCTGGGTCATTGCGGGTTCCTGAACCTGTAAAAGTACGGCCTGAAAATGTATCGACCTTGTATCGAAACAGATGCCAAACGCCTACCGAGAATCGGGGATGGGCGCAGGCAAACGGGGTCTCATGTTACAGCCGCCGAAGAGTTTTCGCTGCATCGCGGCGGTGTTAACCCCGAGAGCCCTTTGAGGACTGCGCAATGTTCCGTCGAATCACATGGCTGATTCCCCTGCTGGCGATGCTGACTCTGTCCGGCTGCATCATCTTCCCTCACGACGGCTGGCATCACCGCCATTACGACGGCGGCCCCGGCTACTACCACCGCTAAGTCATCCAGCCCGCCGGTATTTCCCCTCCGGCAACCTCACCCGCGAAATTACCAGACGCCCGCCTCGCCGCGGGCGTCTGTCTTTACTGTCGAGCTACGCCAGCCGGGTGTTGTGAATCCCCGGCTGGGCGAACAACTCCACCAGCCAATCGACAAACACTCTGACCCGTGTCGACAGATGCCGGTGCGGCGGGTACAGCGCGCTCAACGGCATCCTGGGCGGCGGGATGTGCCGGAGCACTTCGCTCAGGCGCCCTTCGGCCAACTGCTGGGCGACATGGTAATAAGGCGTCTGCACCAAGCCGTAGCCCGCCTCGCAGGCGGCCAGGTAACCATCGGCGCTGTTGACCGACACCTGCTTGGGCAGCTCCGGCAACAGCACCTGGCCCTGCACCTCGAACTCCAGGCCATAACGCTTGCCGCTGACGCTGGAGAAATACTCGATCATCTGATGCCCGGCCAGGTCGTCCAGGCTCTGCGGCACACCGCGCCGGCGCAGGTAGGCGGGGCTGGCGCAAGTCACCTGCTCCAGCGCCAGCAACGGTCGGGCCACCAGCGAGTCGTCGAGGCACAGGCCGCCGCGCAACACGCAGTCCACCCCTTCGCGAATCAGGTCCACCGGTCGATCGTTGAGGCCGATTTCCAGATCGATCAACGGGTAACGCTCGGAGAACGCCGGCAGCGCCGGGATCACCACCAACCGCCCGATCCCCGCCGGCATGTCGATGCGCAAGGTGCCCCGCGGGTTGTGGCGCGCAACGGAGAACACCGCCTCAGTTTCCTCCAGGTCGGCCAGCAGCCGCACGCAACGCTGGTAATAGGCGGCGCCGTCCAGGGTCGGCGTGACCTGGCGGGTGGTGCGCAACAGCAGCTGCACGCCCAGATGCGCCTCCAACTGCTTGATCAGCACCGTCACCGAGGCCCGGGGCATCTGCAGGCTGTCGGCGGCCTTGGCGAAACCGCCGAGGTCGACGATGCGGGTGAACACACGCATGGCGTTAAAACGGTCCATTGGCTTGGCCTGTCACGGATTATTTAGAAATTACGAATAGTGATAGTGCTTTTAGCCGGTTTATCTTGTTTTTGTCGAGGAGAACAATGGCCACCACACCTACTACCGGAGCTTCTCCTATGCAAACCCGTCAACTGGGCAAGAACGGCCCGCAGGTTTCCGCCATCGGCCTTGGCTGCATGGGCATGACCGACTTCTACACCACCGGCACCGATACCAAGGAAGCCACCGCCACCTTGCATCGCGCCCTGGAACTGGGAGTCAACCTGCTGGACACCGCCGACATGTACGGGCCCCACAGCAACGAAACCCTGATCGGCCAGGCGATTCGCGGCAAACGCGAACAGGTGTTCCTGGCCAGCAAGTTCGGCATCGTCCGCGACCCGGGCGACGCGGCGGCACGCGGCGTGAACGGCCGCCCCGAATACATTCGCCAGGCGATCGAGGGCACCCTGCGGCGCCTGGGCGTGGAAACCCTGGACCTGTATTACCAGCACCGTATCGACCCGGACGTGGCCATCGAGGAAACCGTCGGCGCCATGGCCGAGCTGGTGCAGGCCGGCAAGGTCCGCTACCTGGGGCTCAGCGAAGCCTCGGCGGCGACCCTGGAGCGGGCCCACAAGGTGCATCCGATCAGCGCTCTGCAAAGCGAGTACTCGTTGTGGAGCCGCGACCAGGAAGACAACGGCTGTCTCGCGGCCTGCCAGCGCCTGGGCATCGCCTTTGTGCCCTACAGCCCGCTGGGACGAGGCTTTCTCACCGGCGCCCTGAAGAGCCCGGAGGACTTCGCCGCCGACGACTACCGGCGTTTCAGCCCGCGCTTCCAGGGCGAGAACTTCACCAAGAACCTGCTGCTGGTGGAACAGGTCAAGCAACTCGCGGCGGCCAAGGGCATCACCACCGGGCAACTGGCGCTGGCCTGGGTGCTGGCGCAGGGCGATTACCTGATTCCGATTCCGGGCACCAAGCAGCGCAAGTACCTGGAGGAGAACGTCGCCGCGCTGCAGGTCCGCCTCGGCGCCGATGAACTGCAGGCCCTGGAGGGGATTTTCACCCCCGACGCCACCGCCGGCGA